>CALFNR010000163.1:0-19247 GCA_937903005.1 uncultured Lachnoclostridium sp.
CAGGTTGCCGTAGTACTTCAGAAAAACATATTATTTTCAGGAACTATTAAAGAAAATCTTCGATGGGGTAACGAAAAAGCTTCCGATGAAGAATTGGAACGTATCTGTAAATTGGCACAAGCTGATGAATTTATCAATCGTTTTCCTGAAAGATATGACACTTATATTGAACAAGGTGGTTCCAATGTTTCGGGCGGACAGAAACAGCGTTTATGTATCGCTCGTGCCCTCCTAAAGAAACCTAAGATATTAATTCTTGATGACTCCACTTCCGCTGTTGATACCAAGACAGACGCCTTGATTCGTAAGGCTTTTAAGAGTGAAATTCCTGGTACAACCAAAATTATTATTGCACAGCGTATTTCTTCTGTGGAAGATGCCGATTTAATCTTAGTAATGGACAATGGTTCCATTGACGGAATGGGTACTCATGACGAATTATTAGCAAGCAATGCAATCTACAAAGAAGTATATGAATCTCAGAATAAGGCAGGTGAATCCAATGAAAAATAAAGCCCCTAACCAAAAGCCAGCAATTAAAAAGGGAACTATGAAACGTTTATTCAAACTGTTGTTTCACGACTATCCTGGCATGCTTACCATCACCATTGTCTGTATCATCATAAGTTCTATCGTTGGTGTTCTGCCTGCCGTTTACATTAAGACTTTAACTACCTATATTATAGAAGGATTAGGTTCCGACTGGAGCAGTATAAAAGGTAAAATCATAACCTCTGTAACAATTATGATTGTATTCTATATTGTTGGCCTTCTTGCCACTACAATCTTCAATCAGCTTATGGCTCGTGTTACACAAGGATTTTTACACAATATGCGAACTCGCATGTTCAAAACCATGCAAAACCTTCCTATAAAATACTTTGATACCAACAACCACGGTGACATTATGAGTTACTACACCAATGATACAGACACCTTGCGCCAGCTGATTTCACAAGGACTTCCACAAATATTCAGTGCAAGTTTAACAATTGTCTGCTTATTGTGTATCATGCTATATTACAGTATTTCCCTAATGTTAGTTGTGTTCTTTGGCATTTTTGTAATGTTTAAAGTTACCAAGAAAGTCGGCGGAAACTCAACACGTTATTTTATACAGCAGCAGCATTCTCTTGGTAAAGTCGAAGGCTATATTGAAGAAATTATGAATGGAGAAAAGGTTGTTAAGGTCTTCTGCCACGAAAATGCAGTTGAACAGGAGTTTGACAAGCTTAATGATGTACTATTTAAAGACATGGAAAGTGCCAATAAATATGGTAATATCTTCGGACCTATCATGAATAACATTGGTAATATATTATATGTATTAACTGCATTTGCTGGTGGTATTTTAATCTGCTCAGGCAAGGGCATTCCGAATATTTCATTTGAAAATCTAGTTCGGGAAGGTTCTATGATTGCTCCGCTTTCCATCTCCATTGTCGCTACCTACCTTGGTATGACGAAGCAGTTTACAGGTACTATTAATCAAGTTTCAAACCAGATTAACTCAATTGCAATGGCAATGGCTGGTACTGACCGTATCTTTGAATTGTTAGATCAGGTTCCAGAAGTGGATGATGGATATGTTACACTGGTAAATTGCAAAGAAGAACATGGCGAACTGGTAGAATGCGCCAAAAGAACTGGTATGTGGGCTTGGAAACATCCACACTCTGATGGTTCCACTACCTTTACAAAGGTACGTGGTGATGTTCAGCTCCGTGAAGTTGACTTTGCCTACGAAGAAGGAAAACCGGTACTTAATAATATTTCTCTTTATGCAAAACCAGGTCAAAAAGTTGCATTTGTTGGTGCTACTGGTGCTGGTAAAACCACGATTACCAACTTGATCAACCGTTTCTACGATATTGCAGATGGTAAAATCCGTTATGATGGAATTAACATTAATAAGATTAAAAAAGCCGATTTACGAAGAAGTTTGGGAATTGTTTTACAGGATGTTAATCTATTCACTGGTACGGTAATGGAAAATATCCGATACGGAAAACTAGACGCTACTGATGAAGAATGTATCAATGCAGCAAAGCTTGCTAACGCACATGATTTCATCACTCGTTTGCCAGAAGGTTATCAAACAATGCTGATTTCCAATGGTGCCAACTTATCACAAGGACAAAGACAGCTTATCAGTATTGCCCGTGCGGCAGTTGCTGACCCTCCTGTAATGATTATGGATGAAGCTACCTCTTCGATTGATACACGTACAGAACTTTTAGTACAACGTGGTATGGATGCGTTAATGGAAGGCAGAACAGTATTCGTTATTGCACATAGACTTTCTACCGTTCAAAACTCAGATGCGATTATGGTACTTGACCATGGTAGTATTATTGAACGTGGCAGCCATGATGAATTGATTAAGCAGAAGGGTGTGTATTATCAGTTGTATACGGGAACTTTTGAGCTTGAGTAATGGCGTGACGTATGATTTAACTCCCTGCTTAGTTGCAGTTTTCTAGCTGATGGTTGTGTAGACCTAAAGTGTTTGACTAGAAAACTGCAAATGCGCGAATCGATAAATCATACGTCACTTGTAGATTTTGGTGGAATTTACGTATGCAAAACTTTCAAAAAGCTACTAGACTTGTTTAGTCTGGTAGCTTTTTGTGTGGAAAATTATGAGCGGTTTTGTTCTATCCATTGGATGGCGAAGTCGACTAGAGAACGTTGGTCCATTAGGGTGACTATGGCGTTGCCGATGGTAGTTTTGTTAGTTGTGTTATTTTGTTCGAAGGCTTCTCCGATTCGGTTAAAATCTTCTCCGTCTACTGCCAGGGTTTGGTAGGTTGCCCATTGGCGTTTGCCGTCTTTTAGAATGGCACTGCTTTCTTTTGTGTAGTGTTTGCTTGGATAAACGGCTCTTACGTCTGCCAGGTGGAGGGAAGTGTTTTTGTCGTAGCCTACTCCGATTAGCAGGACTTTTCCGCTTAAGTCGTAGAGTTTAGCAAGTGGAGAACCTTCGCCGAAGATATTTTCTAAGTCGTGGTCTTTGGTTAGGTAATCGGCGTATTTGCCTACTGCTGCGAAGGAGCGGGCGGGATGACTGCTTCTAACGGCTCCTGGCCACTTGCGAAACATTTCTGCGACTGCACCCATAGTGTTGGTTGGGGTGATTCGTGGGTCATAGGCGGGCCAGTTATCGCGGATTGCCTGCCACCATTCTTCTGGTTCTTCCCAATGGACTCCTGCTGTTGGGTCTAGGTTTTTCCAGCTTTGTGTTGGCATCAGAATGGTGCCTTCGTTTCCTACTGTTTCTAACAATGCTTCAATTACAATTTGGGCGCCACCGCAGACAAAACCTAGACTGCTAAGTGACGTATGTACAATAACGTGGTCGCCTTTGGTTAATCCTGTCTTATGCAATCCTTCTATTAAATCCTTTTTTAGCACAAGTTTTCTATCTTTCATAACAAATCTCCTTTACATTTTTCTTTTACACATGTTTTATAAAATATACTTTAGAATACAATAGGCAGTCGTTTTTTGCAAACCAACTGCCTATAGCTATATTTCATTCGTAACAATATCATTCTTGTTCTTTGATATTTTTTTGAATTTTCTCTATTTCTTCTAACGCCTGTCCATTGAGGGCATCTATCAGTTTTGTATTACGTCCTTCACTTGATTCGATATAGTCTGTTCGAATGTGGTTTTCCATTGCTTTCACTTCTGATTCAAATTCTCTTGCAGACAAGAGCTGACAGCCTTGGCCTCTAATAATAATCTGTTCTAGTCCGTCGGATGTTGCTACTGTGATTTTATACTTAGAGGCATTTTGATGGGCGAATTTTTCGATATACTGGTCTGCAGTTTCTGCTTCTTTTGTGTATACAACATGAATGTTATGGTAATCCATAATCTCTGTCTTATGATTCTGTACACGATATGCATCAAATACAAGAATCACCTCACATTTTTTCATGCCTTGATAATTACACAAGATGTCCATTAACTTTCCTCTTGCGCCATCTACAGATTGTTTTGCTAGTTCATTTAACTCTTCCCATGCAAAAATGATGTTATAACCGTCTACTAAGAGGTATTCATCCCTCTTTTCAGGCGCTTTCCATGTTTTTGTCACTGGGGTATTAGAAAATTCTTTTTTCTTTTTCTGATAACGGCTTCTGCCCTCTTCCTTCTTGTTGGAGTTATATGTCTTAGCCAGAATTGCATCAATCTCATCCGTATCAATCCAATCGTCCACTGGACCTTTGGGCATTATTTCACATGCCTGTAACTGCATATCTTGTGACTTATTCTTAGAAAGAATACTTTCAAGGTGCATATAATCTTTCACCTGATCCCACTCCACCAAGAAACCAGATCCATGTGCACAGAAAACGGACCCTGTTGGATTCACAAAATCGCTCTCAGAATCATAACCAATTTGTTCAATCACTTCCTGTTCATTGTGACATTTCCCATATCCTTTTAAGGAACAGGTTAACTTGCCCTGACCTTTGGTGTACGCAATTACTTCTTTGGGATATTCCCACATGGTAGCAACAGGAGCTTCACCGGTTATCACAGTCATATCCCCTTCTGAAGAAGTTATCTCGCAAGTCCCAAACATTTTATCTACATCGGTCATAGCACGTCCCACCATCTGCTGTGGCACTTCCAGTTCAAACTCATAATATGGCTCTAACAGCACTGATTTCGCCTGCTTAAGACCTTGTCTTACTGCACGGTATGTTGCCTGTCTGAAATCTCCACCTTCGGTATGTTTCTGATGCGCTCTCCCCGTAACAAGTGTAATCTTCATATCCGTGATTGCGGAACCTGTCAGAACACCTTTATGTTCCTTTTCCAGCAAATGAGTCATCACAAGACGTTGCCAGTTACGGTCTAAAATGTCCTCACTGCAATTTACCTCAAAATGCATTCCACTTCCCCGTTCCAACGGTTCTAATAACAAATGTACTTCCGCATAATGTCTTAACGGTTCAAAATGCCCTACTCCTTCTACCACATCCTCAATGGTTTCCTTATACAGAATTTTACCAGTACCAAATCCTGCGTCTACGTTAAAACGCTGCTTGATGATGGTCTTTAAAATCTCCGTCTGGACTTCTCCCATAATCTGCACACGAATTTCCTGTAAAAATTCATCCCATACAATATGAAGTTCGGGTACTTCCTCTTCTAACTGCCTTAATTTTGGCAGTATCATAGCTGGGTCACAGCCATCTGGAAGAATTAGCTTATATCCAAGGACAGGCTCTAACACCGGATTCCACGTACCACCCTCGATTCCAAATCCTTCTCCTGGCTTCGTTTTTGTAAGTCCTGTCACAGCACATACACAGCCAGCCTGAACTTCAGACACAGCATCAAACTTTTCACCAGAGTATATACGAATCTGGTTTACCTTCTCTTCCCACACATCCTGTTCATCGGTCTTGGCAGTTTTATTGGTAAGAAGCATTTTTGCCTTTAAGCTGCCTCCAGTAATCTTCATATGGGTCAAACGATTGCCTTGTTCATCTCTGGTAATTTTAAATACTCTGGCACCAAACTCGTTCCCGTACATTGGCTCTTGTGTGTAATCGTTAAATCCTTTTAAAAATTCATCTACTCCAGTTAATTTTAGTGCCGAACCAAAGAAGCATGGGAAAATCTTGCGCTTTGCAATATATTGTCTGATACTGTCTTTCCCGATACTTCCTTGCTCCATATATTCACTTAACAGTTCTTCGTCACAGACTGCGATTTCTTCATAGAAATTTTCCGTTCCTTCTTCTCCAAAATCAATACAGCCCTCGTCTAATTTTTTCTTAAGTTCGATTAAAATATTCTGTTTGCTAGTTCCTTTTTGGTCCATTTTATTGACAAAAATGAAAGCTGGCACTTTGTATTTTCGAAGCAAGGTCCATAAGGTTAAGGTATGTCCTTGTACACCGTCTGCTCCACTGACTACTAGAATCGCATAATCTAGGGTCTGTAACGTTCGTTCCATTTCTGCTGAAAAATCGACGTGTCCCGGTGTGTCTAATAAAGTTAATTCTATATCACCATATTTTACAATGGCTTGCTTGGAGAATATGGTAATTCCCCTTGCTCGTTCTAATTCATTGGTATCTAAAAAAGCATCTTTGGTGTCAACGCGTCCTAGTTTGCGGATACTGCCGGTTTGGTATAAGATGCTTTCGGATAGGGTGGTCTTACCTGCGTCAACGTGTGCTACAATGCCGGTTACTAATTTTTTCATCTATTTATCTCCCTTTAGTGGGTATCGTATTTCTTTATTAATATGTAACTATGATACCATAAAGTGAAGGGAGTTGCTACTGGGGATTGCTTTTCATCTTTTTTATGTGCCCCTCGCAATCGCTTATACTCCTTTATGCTATATACTAACAAATTAATATCATTTTCAAAATACTCTGTATAAAACTTTGAACTATTATCATACTTCCTTCTATTACACTTTATGTTTTCTTTTGCAAATTGCTTTGCATTTTTGCTTGACTTTACTTTATCAGCTTTCTTTTCATATTCATAAGTTCTTCATAGTTCACTGCCGTCTGAAATGATAAACAATATTTCTGTTTATCATTAATTGACATTTCTTTTCTAATTAAGTTCTCATAACCAATACAAGCCACTTGGACTCCTCCAAGTGGCTTGTTCTATCTCACATCACCTATTTAATCTTCGCAATATCAATCACTTCCAACGCCTTCTCCTTCTCAGACTCCAGACTAGTCAACAACGCATTGGCTGTATCCAAAGAAGTCAGACAAGTTACGCCAGTCTCAATGGAAACTCGACGAATCAAGAAACCATCTTTTGATTTTTCAAGACCATTGCTTGGCGTATCAATAACCAAATCAATCTGATGCTCTAACAACAGATCCATGAGCGTTGGTGCTTCCTGCTCAATCTTATTAATCGGAATTGCAAGCACACCATTCTGATTTAACACTCTTGCTGTACTCTTTGTAGCGAAAATTTCATAACCAAGAGCCTTAAACCTTCTACCAACTTCCACCGCATCCATCTTGTCGGAATCCTTAACCGTAAGAATCATCTTCTTATGTTTTGGAAGCTGCACACCAGCACCAACGAACGCTTTATAAAGTGCCGCATTAAAGTCCTCTGCAATACCAAGACATTCACCTGTAGATTTCATTTCAGGTCCAAGGCTGATATCCGCACCACGAATCTTCTCGAATGAGAATACTGGCATCTTAATGGCAATGTATTTGGACTTAGGTTGTAAACCTGGTTCATATCCTAATTCACGAATCTTCGCACCAAGGATAACCTTAGAAGCAAGGTCCACGATTGGAATACCTGTAACCTTACTAATATAAGGAACGGTTCTGGATGAACGAGGGTTTACTTCGATTACATATACTTCATCGTTACATACGATAAACTGGATGTTAATCAAACCGATAACGTGTAAGGATTTTGCAAGTTTCTTTGTGTAATCCACAATAACACGAATGGACTTATCACTAATATTTTGTGTTGGATATACAGAAATACTATCTCCAGAGTGAATACCCGCTCTCTCTACATGCTCCATAATTCCTGGGATTAAGATATCTTCGCCGTCACACACTGCATCGACTTCCACTTCTTTACCCATAAGATATTTATCCACTAATACTGGATGTTCCTGCACCTGACGATTGATGATATTCATGTAAGCACGAACATCTTCGTCATTGATTGCAATCTGCATTCCCTGTCCACCAAGTACATAAGAAGGTCTTACTAAAACTGGGTAGCCTAATTCATTAGCGGCGTTTAATGCCTCTTCCACTGTAAATACCGTGTGACCTGCTGGCCTTGGAATACAGCATTCTTCTAGAATTTCATCAAATAATTCTCTATCCTCAGCAGCATCTACATTTTCAGCACTTGTACCAAGAATCTTGACTCCCATCTTAAGAAGTGCTTCTGTTAACTTGATCGCTGTCTGTCCACCAAACTGTACAACCGCTCCGTCTGGTTTTTCAAGGCGAACGATATTTTCTACGTCTTCTGGAGTTAATGGTTCAAAATAAAGTTTATCTGCAATATCAAAGTCGGTACTTACTGTTTCAGGGTTGTTATTTACTATGATTGTTTCATAACCACTTCTGTGTAAGGACCAAACACTGTGTACCGAGCAGAAGTCAAACTCAATCCCCTGTCCGATACGGATTGGGCCAGAACCAAGAACTAAGATTTTCTTTTTCCCATGGGTTTCTTCTACTTCGTTGTAACTTCCAAAGCATCCATAATAATATGGTGTAGTAGCGGCAAACTCAGCAGCACAGGTATCAACCATTTTAAATGCTTTCACAATGTTGTGGCTATAACGTAACTCTTTAATTTCTTCTTCTGTTTTGCCAGTGTAACCAGCGATTAATTTATCTGTAAACTCTAGGCGTTTTGCATCTTCCAGTAATTCAACTGTTAATTCTTCTGATTTCAAACGCTGTTCCATTTCTACTAAAATCGCAATCTTATCGATGAACCACATATCAATCTTAGTGATATCGTGCATTTCTTCAAATGAGATTCCACGACGGATACCTTCTGCAATTAAGAAGATACGTTTGTCATCTACCGTTTCTAAATGTTCTAAAATCTGCTCTTTTGTATAGTTTGTAAATTCTCCTGTATCTAAGCTGTCAATATGCTGCTCCAAAGAACGAAGTGCTTTCATTAACGCACCTTCGAAGTTGTTGCAGATACTCATAACCTCTCCAGTTGCTTTCATCTGTGTGGTCAGCTTTCTAGAAGCCTGGATGAATTTATCAAATGGAAGTCTTGGTATTTTGACAACTACATAGTCAAGTGCTGGCTCGAAGCTTGCATATGTTTTGCCTGTGATGGCATTTGGAATTTCGTCTAAGGTGTAACCTAATGCAATCTTAGCTGCAACTTTGGCAATTGGATATCCTGTTGCTTTGGAAGCTAAGGCCGAAGAACGGCTTACACGAGGATTTACTTCGATGACACAATATTCAAAGGTATCTGGATGTAGCGCGAACTGTACGTTACATCCACCTGTTATTTTCAATTCGGAAATGATGTTTAAAGCGGAACTTCTTAACATCTGGTATTCTTTATCTGCTAACGTCTGTGATGGGGCAACTACAATACTATCACCTGTATGAACGCCAACTGGGTCTAAGTTTTCCATGTTACATACTGTGATACAGTTACCTGCACTATCACGCATTACTTCGTATTCAATTTCTTTCCAGCCTGCAATGCAGCGTTCGATTAGACACTGGCCTACACGGCTAAGACGTAAACCATTTTCACAGATTTCACGTAATTCTTCTTCTGTGTGTGCGATACCACCGCCACTGCCACCTAATGTGTAAGCTGGACGGATAACCACTGGATAATTTATCTCATTGGCAAAATCAACTGCGTCGTCAACTGTTGTTACTACAGTACTAGCAGCAATTGGCTCGTTGATTTTCTCCATTGTCTTCTTAAACTCTAAACGGTCCTCTGCTTTCTTAATGGTAAGAGAAGTAGTACCGATTAATCTTACATTCTGTTCTCTAAGAAAACCTGATTCCTCAAGCTCCATAGCAAGGTTTAATGCTGCCTGACCACCAAGGGTAGGTAACACACTATCTGGTTTTTCTTTCTTAATCACTTCTTGTAAAAATTCCGTTGTCAATGGCTCTATGTAAACCATATCTGCGATGTCCTTGTCTGTCATGATGGTAGCTGGGTTTGAGTTGATCAGTACAACCTCAACACCTTCTTCTTTCAAGGAACGGCACGCCTGCGTTCCTGCGTAGTCAAATTCTGCTGCCTGTCCGATTACGATTGGACCAGAACCAATTACTAATACTTTTTTAATATCTGTCATCTTAGGCATTCTTAACCACCTCCATCATGTTGATAAATTCATCGAATAAGAAATTAGAATCCACTGGACCAGCGCAGGCCTCTGGGTGAAACTGAACTGTGAAAATGTTTTTATTTAAATAATGAACCCCTTCTACTGTTCCATCGTTTACATTAATAAAGGAAGTCTCTGCGATACTCTCATCGATACTTCCATCTACTACGACATAACCATGGTTCTGAGAGGAAATGTATACTTTTCCTGTTGCAAGATCCTTAACTGGATGATTGGCACCACGATGTCCATATTTCATTTTTTCTGTCTTTGCACCATTGGCAAGAGCCATAAGCTGATGTCCTAAGCAAATCGCAAAGATTGGGGTGTCTGATTCATATAATTTCTTAATTTCTGCGATAATTTCTACGCATTCAGATGGGTCACCAGGTCCATTGGTTAACATAATACCATCAATATCAGTTGATAGAATCGTTTCTGCTTTTGTGTCCGCTGGATAAACAGTTACTTCGCATCCACGTTTTACTAAAGAACGAATAATGTTATTTTTGCATCCAAAATCCATCATAGCAACTTTTTTCTGGATGCCACAATCTTCTGTACCGAAATCACCTGGTTTATAAACTTTTACTTCTTTTGTTGTAACTTTGTTCACAACGCCTGTTACTTTATATGTTTTTAATTGCTCTAATACTTTCTCTAAGTCAAAATTCTCATTGGTCGTAATCATACCATTCATAGTACCTTTTTCTCTAAGAATTTTGGTTAATGCACGTGTATCAACTCCTGATATTCCTGGAATATTCTGATCCTTTAAGAATGTTTCAATCGAATCTTCTGAACGGAAATTGCTAGGTCTTCTTGCAATTTCTCTTACGATATATCCGTCTGGCCATGCCTTTAAAGACTCCATATCCTTGTAACACACTCCATAGTTTCCGATAAGTGGATAAGTCATTGCAACTGCCTGACCTGCGTAACTTGGATCTGTCAACACTTCCAGATAACCTGTCATGGACGTGTTAAATACGATTTCACTTATCACATCATGAGTAGCCCCTACACTTTTACCTGTAAAAACTGTCCCGTCTTCGAGTATAAGAAAAGCTTTCATATGCTGCACCTCAATCCTTTCTACTTCATTAGAGCATTTGTATTTTTGTATGTGTTGAATATTTATTAACGCTTTTTGAATAAATATTCGTAATTTTGGGTAAAAAAAAGGAAAAGAAAAATCCTCTTTTTTTTGAATAAAAACACAACTAAGTACCTTTAGCTACCTTATCTTTTGTTCTTTGCTAAAGCACCCTAAATTGTTACAATGATACCACAATGCACCAGATATGGCAAGTATTTTTTTCAGCTATGAATAAAAAGTCAGCAAAGTTTATTTTATAAATATTACAGTTAGAGAATAGATTTGAATACTGAGGCTATAATTAAGATAATAAAGACACCTTTCTTAACTATTTGTTGTATGTTTCAATTTGAAATTATAATGTCTTGGTAATCTATTTGGAATAAAGGATGCATGTTTCGATTTTGCCCTCTAGTACTAAAGGAGGGGGATGCTCTATGAGTACGCTGGAAGTTTTAACACTCTTACTTGTTATCTTCGCAGGTTTGGCTTTCATAGACGATAGAAAAAGTTAACAACATATCCCTGGTTACGAAGTTCACCAAGCATCTTGACCATCAAGATACTCTAATACAACTTTTTTCTTAAATTCATAAGAATAGTTTGCCATAAAAATACCGACCTCCAATCGTTAGATTCTTGGTCTAACTTTTGGGGGTCGGTACATAGTGCGCCTCCCTTTTTACTGCTTTCACAAAATCATCTGATAGATAATTTCTAAACTCATATGGATCCAATGAAAGTGTATAGTTCTCTCTTAAGCTATGTGCTGAACAGTCAATTCTACAACAAGCACGAAATCGAGTATATACCAGTACCTTTATACCACATCCTACCACATAACTATACATTAATGTAGATTATTGTATGGCATATTCTAAACATATAACTTGCTATTTAAGAAGAAAGATTGCTATTCAAATTACTTTTTTCATTTTTCCTATTGTATGTATCATTTCGCATAACTGCTCTATATCCCTAAATGCCATACCTTTAATCTGGTCAATCAACAAATCTACTATCATATTATTGTATTTGCCAATTCTTAAACTTTTATCTCCATTCAAAATATCTTCACAAAATCGAAACAGTTCTTTTGTTCGATATTTTGAGTCATTTAACTTAAATTGTTTAATATGCTCCTCTATAAACTTAAACTCCTCGTGAGAATATTGAACCAGACTGCTTGGCTCAAACTTTAAGCTGTATAAATTATATTGGATTCTATATTCTTTTGCCCCGCTGTTCACGCCCATTGGCTGTAATATAATGCTACGCTGCTTTATATAAGCATACTTTAGTTCTTTATACACCTTGCATTCCTTTTGACATTTTTCTTTCCTGCAATTACAAGAGCGCAATTCATCAATCTGATCTTTTGAAAACGTAACCTTATCGTCCCCTTTGGTCTTGAAGGACTGATTGCATTTTGGACAAGCCAAACCAATATTTGGTACACAATCCTTTAATATTTGTTCACAATGACTTTTCTCTATCGCATGTTCTAAGTGTCCAAATCTTTTCGAATCCACCTCAATCTTAGAATAACAGTACATGCAATATCCTTTGGATGTTTGATATAATAAATCAAGTAAATTTTCACCCTTTTTCCCAGTGTATCCATATTTTCTGTTTTTATCATAACCTGGCAAAAACAAAGGAATTTGCAGCTTCATAATATTACTCATTACTTCCAGCTCCTGATCTGATTGTACATAACTTTTTGCACGATTGATAAATCCTCTTCCTTAATTGATTCTAATTCCTTTTCTTCTTGCTCACCATAACAATGAGAAAGCTTAAGTTCTAATAATCTTTCTAGTTTCTTTTCCATTTCATCATTATTTTCTATAGTGTCTTCTTCAAATATCTTTTGAAAAAGTACATTTACGTCTGTCATAGTATCAAAATCATTACTATCTAACACTTGAAATTCATTTTCTTGTAAAATAGCCATCTTACAGTCTTCAGAATGGCAGACAAGCTCACCCGAATGCGTACTTACAATGAATCTATGCTGTGGAAACCTTTCTGTCAGATACATTAAAATTTTAGCAGAGTTTCTTGGAGATAAGAATTCATCAATTTCATCAATTATAATCGTTCCTTCTTTTTCTGAAATTTCACTATAAAATATAATTTCTGCAAATATGCGAATCAATGCCTGATAGCCGCTGGATAATTCCACTTTTTCGCCATTAATATAAACATTCACAATACTATCCCCGAATTTATCAACATTTTCCTTTTCAATTTTCAGTTCAATCCCCAAAAATTCTTTGATTATGCCGCATAAAGATTCTGCATATTCTGGATATAGACGTTCAATATGCTCTTGCTCCCCAAAACTGTCCTTATAATTAAAATTTTCGGCTCGAATCCTCCAGTCAATTATTTCTTCCACTGTAACATCATAATAAACTGTTTGTTCTGAAACATTTATATTCCTTATATTCATGTATCGATTAACTGAATCAATATAATACACATTCTCTTCGTTCTCTTTTACCAGTTCTTTCAATAATTCAGACTTTCCACATGAATTATCTCCAATTATAATCCAGTTCTGTTTTTCACTATCCGTTATAATCTGGCTTACTCTCTTCAACATATCTTTGTAATCCACGATATACCTCCTTAAGTTTTGTTTCAATTACCGCTTTCGTCGCATTTCCTTGTCGAATCGTAGCCTGATATTCATTTGTATTCAATATATGCTCACATATTTCTTTTGTTAATTTTACATCTATTTTTTCCTTATCTGTGACAGTAAACAGATTTTCCAAAAATGAGATTTCCTTTGGTATATAAGAAGGCTCAAACAAACCAAAAAAATGTTCTAAACTTCTTTTATATTCTTCGATTGTCTCCTTGTCAAAATGAACTGCTTTTTCTGAAAAGTCATTTAACATGCTATTTATGTTTTTGTAAGAATCAATTACAAATTTTCCATCCTTCACATAAACATAATATCGAAACGCACATAATCTTAATAATCGTTCAATTCCTCGGCTGTCATCTTTCTCTTTTTGATAAAATGCATTCCAATTTTCATTCTTTTCCTGAAATTCAAAAAGCATATCATAAAAATCACATCTGTAAATCCCGTTTCTTAATTCCTGCTTTGTCAACTGGGTTCCACCTGCATTTAAATTTGCAAAAATTTTATATAAATATTTATTTTTCAATTCTTGATTATCAATATTGATTTCCACAACGGTAATTGTAGTGTAATCTATTTTATCCTTTACTTTATCTGGTAACTTACTATAAGTAATATCAATCTCTTCCCCTTCATCATCATTATCTATGTCATAATACTTCATCTTATACTGAACATCTTTTAAACCATATGTTTCTTCCAATTGTTCTTCAAAAGGGGCATTTCCTTTACAGTTCTTCTTTAAGTTCATGTAATTATTTCTTACACGTTTTGTATATTTCCCTATATAGTATAAAAACATACTGATGACTCTTTGCTGTCCATCTAATATTTCCAATTTTCCTTCATTATTTCGATACGCATAAATCGGTGGAATTGGTAATCCTCTTATCAATGAAACTGCAAGTGCCTCTACTTGTTCTTGTGTCCATTTATATACACGCTGAAACTCTGGTATTACGTATCGATTTCTAGATACTCCCTGCATTAAAGAAATAAATGCCACATCTGTTTTATACTGTTGCACATGTGCATTTCCATATACCGCCTGATCTAATTTCTCTTCCTCTCTATTATCTGAACTCACCTTAAACCACGCTCCTGTTAATCTAATAATATTCTTAAATTATACAAAAGGACACTTGCTAATTCAAGTGTCCCATTTTCTATCTTTCTCTATTTTACTCCGCCCTCAAATTTTTAAGCGAAATATCCAATATCGGTGCAGAATGCGTAAGTGCTCCCGCAGATACAAAGTCTACTCCAATTTCTGCGATTTCTTTCAAACGTTCTTTTGTCACATTCCCAGAACATTCCGTCTGTGCCTGATTACCAATTCGCCTAACGGCCTCTTTCATCGTTTCATTATCCATGTTATCCAGCATAATGATATCTGCTCCTGCCTTAACCGCTTCATCTACCATCTCAAGCGTTTCCACTTCCACTTCTATCTTACGGACAAATGGTGCATATTCTTTCGCCATTTCAATGGCCTTTGTTACACTTCCTGCTGCTCCGATATGATTATCCTTTAGCAAAATACCATCTGACAGATTATAACGGTGATTGCATCCGCCACCAACTTTAACTGCATATTTCTCAAAAATTCTCATATTTGGTGTCGTCTTTCTGGTATCCAGCAATTTGGTTTTATATCCTTCTAGTTCCTTTACAAACTGATTGGTAAATGTAGCAATTCCGCTCATTCTCTGTAAATAATTAAGTGCTGTACGTTCACCTGATAAAAGAGCTTTAATATCACCTTTCACCACACCAATTACTTCACCATTTTTTACTGCATCACCATCTTTAAACTTCGTCTCGAATACAGAAGTATCATCCAACAGTTCAAACACACGACGGAATACTTCTAATCCACATAGAATTCCATCTTCCTTGGCGATTAAATCCGCACGGCCTAATTTATCCTCACGCATAACCGCATTCGTCGTTACATCTTCACTGGTAATGTCTTCTTTTAAAGCAGAAATAATATATTTATCAGCATTAAGCTTCATTGTCACACCATTTAGCATAAAACTTTTCATCCTTTCGCTTGATTTCATCCATAATTCGTTTTCTATTTGCTTTTTTCCATTGGTCCATATCGCTATATTTATCTAAATCAACTGTAACTTCCAGTTCTTTAATATCTGCTATTGTCTCCTCAATCACATGTGCAGCACGTTTTGAGAACACAAGACTTTCTAGCAGTGAGTTACTTGCAAGACGATTGGCACCATGAACACCGTTGCATGCTGTCTCACCAACTGCATAAAGATTTTTCATGGAAGTCTCACCATTAACCGTTGCCTTAATACCACCCATAATATAGTGTTGGGCAGGGGTTACTGGTACATAATCTTTTGACAAATCATAACCTTCTTCTAAACAACGCTTAAAAATATTTGGAAAACGTTTTTCTACCTGTTCTCTTGTCATATGTTTCATTGTAAGATAAACATGATCCGTTCCCTGACGTTCCATTTCCTTCTTAATCTCGTTGGTAACTGTATCTCTTGGCAGTAATTCATTTACAAAACGACGGTGATCTTCATTTAACAAAACTGCACCTTCTCCACGAACTGATTCTGAGATAAGAAACTTTCTGCCTTCCTTTTTGGAATAAAGAGTTGTTGGATGGATCTGTATGTAATTTAAGTTTTCCATTTCAACTCCATGGGCAAGCGCCATACCGAAACTGTCACCACAGATATGCCTAAAGTTTGTAGAATTTTTAAACAAACCTCCAATTCCACCTGTTGCAAGAATTACTGTTTTGGCATAAATAGATGAAACCACTCCATCCTTATCCCTTGCTACAATTCCACAACATATATTGTCTTTCTGCAGCAAATCCATCATCGTGGTAAATTTACGAACCTCAATATTTTTACGCTTTTCAACATTATCAATCAGCTTTATCATAATTTCTTTTCCAGTCAAGTCATCATGGTGCAAAATTCGAAATGTGGAATGAGCTGCTTCTCTTGTATACGCCAGATTGCCTTCTTCGTCTTTATCAAATTCTACACCGTAATGAATTAGATCATCAATAATCTGGTGGGATGACTCAATCATAATACGAACAGAATCAGGGTTATTTTCGTAGTGGCCGGCACGCATAGTATCTTCGTAATAATTCTCAAAATCATCTGGCGCCTTTAATGTACTAATACCACCTTGAGCCAAATAGGAATCGCTGTTCTCAATCTCATCCTTCGTAATCATCAATACTTTTAAATGCTTTGGCAGACACAGCCCTGCAAATAATCCTGCAACACCTGTACCTACAATTATCGCATCATATCTTTGTGGTTTCATTGGTTAACCAGCCTCCTATTTTGCCAAATCCAACATACGATTCAATGGATATTCCGCTTTTTTACTTAATTCCTCGTCCATTTCAACTGCTGGTGCTAACTCTTGAAGTGATTTTAAAACTTTTTCAATTGTAATACGTTTCATATTCGGACAGAATTGTCTGTGTCCTACTGAGTAGAACTTCTTATCAGGATTTTTCTGATTCAGTTCATAGAATACTCCCATCTCCGTACAAATGATAAACTCCTTAGCATCGCTTTTACTTGCGTAATCTATAATTCCTGAAGTACTTCCAATGTAATCTGCAAGGGCTAATACTTCTAAGGTACATTCTGGATGTGCAAGTACTAACGCATCTGGTCTTGCCTGTTTTGCCTTTAGCACTTCTTCTTTCTTAATGCTTTTATGCACATGACAAAATCCATCATTAAAGATAAAGTTCTTTTCTGGAAGCTGTGTTGACAGATAACGTCCTAAGTTCTCATCTGGTATAAAGAAAATATTTTTATTCGGTAATGCTGATACAATTTTCTGTGCATTGGATGAAGTTACACAAACATCTGCATACTGCTTAATATCAGCCTGGGAATTAATATAACAAACTACGGCTACATCCTCGTACTGTTCTCTTACCTCTTTGATCCGATCGATATCCACCATATGTGCCATTGGACAGTCTGCATCTTTGTCTGGCATAACAACTGTCTTCTCAGGATTTAGAATTTTTGCGCTTTCTCCCATAAAGGAAACACCGCAAAAACATATGACACTTTGTGGTACTTCTTTCGCTATCTTTGCCAGATAATATGAATCTCCTATGTAATCTGCAATCTGCTGTACTTCATCGTTTACGTAATAATGAGCCAATATAACCGCATCTTTTTCTTTCTTTAGTGTTTCTATCTGGCTTATTGTTTTTTCCATCGGGATCACCTCAAATTTTATTTGTGTTCTATTATGGCTATCATTTTTCGTTTTGTCAAGTCGGGTGAACATACTGTAGACATGCCCATTACCATTACCATTTCAACTTCTGAATCTGCCTTAATATATGTAGTACTTCACATGCATCATACAAAAACACTTATTTTTCTATTGATTTGCCCTTGCACCCATACATAAAAAGGTGACCTAAGCCACCTTTTTATGTAATATTCCTATTAATTTAGTTCTGCAATCCTGCTAACACCAACATATATCTCTGATATTTTATACCACGTTGGAAAATCCACAACACCTGTCTGTGGCAAATCGAAGACCTGTTGAAATACCTTTACCGCTTCTGCCGTCTTTGCTCCATAAACCCCATCTTGAGCAATCTTTGGAATCAGTGGATAACCATTGGAAATTACATTTAACTGCCGCTGCATCTGACGAACCTTATCGCCACGGGAACCTATTTCAAGATCTCTTCCTGGCCATGAAGACGGAACGCCTGATACTTCTTCAGCAATTGCAATATAAATATCATTACCATAATAATTTCTAAGGATATCAATTGCTGAGTATCCCTGGTCTCCTAACGCTTTTGAACCCCACTGCGATAACCAGTTTGGACAGCTTACTCTTCTTCCATCACAGAACTGGGTAAACAAAGGCTGTTCAATATTTGGTCTTGTAATATAATTGGCAAAAATCTGGTCTACCACTTCTGAAATACTGTCAAATATATTTCTTCCAGGAATAAATTTCTGGTCATATGCAGTAGAATTGGTAATTGTAAATTGGTATCCTCTGTTTCTGTACCACTCGGTATAAACACGATTCAATACAAAAGATTGAATACATAGTACATTTGCCATAATAGTAGCCTCTGGCCACGTCGCATATATTTCACTGGAAGCAACATTTTTTATATAATCCTTATATTTGACGTAATAATTTGCTGCAGATGTATCCGATGGTGGTCCATCATGTACTACAACATACTCCGGAATTACAATTTTAGATAATACAATTTCACCAGACTGACCTAACGGCTTAATCTCCGCCTCTGCAATTTTAGGAGGGTAATCTCCATATAAAGTATGAGGTGGAATAACAAATAGTTCTGCTGATTCTCCTTGTGCATTCTCAAGTGGAATTAATGCAAGATTCTGAATCGCCAAAACATCTGGTAGAATTTCTATATTACTGATTTCCACACTTTCAAATCCTGGAACCTCTACCAGTAAATCGTAGTTGGCGTATGGCTGCTCGACTGATGGAGTAAGACTATAGTCAATATTGGGTGCTGGAAGTGTCATAATAGGAGTTCTACCTATTAC
>CALFNR010000164.1:0-7967 GCA_937903005.1 uncultured Lachnoclostridium sp.
GTCATGGGTGGTGCAAAATCTTTTGACAGAATATGGAGAACAGAGGGTGTAAATTGGTGGAGAGAAGAAATCCCTAGCGCTGCTGAAATGGAATATGGGTTGAATACATTGGCAGCGCACGACAACAAAGTAGACTATATAGTTACGCATACGATACCACAGAAACTTATAGAATCCGTCTTAGGTGTAGGTTATAAGTCTGAACCGACACAATCCTATCTGGATATAGTGTATGACAGAACACAATTCAAAAAGTGGTTCTGTGGGCATTTACACAGAGATTTGACAGATGTTGATTATAACATCCATGTGTTATACAACACCATTACAAAAGTAGGAGCTTATTGTTAAAGGAGTATTGGATGAAAATTATTGAACGCAAGAGCGCATATCCAAAAAGAATCAAATGTGAAAAATGTACTAGCATTTTAGAATATGATGCAAATGATATAGTGTTAACATCAGATCCACATTCGTTGATACGTGGATTTTATCGTATGCCTTGTATGCGGTTGCAAAATGTCTCTGTACCTGTAAAATGAATTATCATGTCTTAGATATTTGCCGCTATGTAATCAAGTATAGTAACGAGCATAACTATGGAATTTCAAATTTAAAACTGCAAAAAGTGCTTTATTTTATTCAAGCTTATTTTTTGATAACAAAAAAAGATCACACTCCATGCTTTGACGAAAAGATTGAAGCATGGAATTTTGGACCTGTTGTGCCAGAGGCATATTATGAATATAAGCAGTATGGAAGTGGAGATATACCTACAAAAGAATCATATATTGTATTTGATGAGAATAATCTATGGAACTCTAAACGGATTGGATTTGAAGATACAACTATCGCGGACGAGGATAAAATTCTTATTGATAAAGTAATAGACAAGTTTGCAGACTACTCGGTAACAGATCTTGTATCATTGACTCATAGACAATCGCCGTGGATCGATGCGTATATTCCATATCAATATAACGAAATTACAATCAATGCAATAAGGGAGTATTTTGATAGATGATATGGTTTAAAATGCATTCTATAAAATTACGATTTTATCAAAGAAAATAGGGCTGATCCTACTGATTCAGCCCTATTTTTTGCGGTCTCCATAACTGAACAAAATAAAAGTTTTGTTCGATTGAGGAAAGGATTATTCTGGATGTTCTGCGAGGTTTTCCAGATAGTCAACCTCATCATAATATTTGGACATCAAAGCTTCGAGCGTTAGAGAGATCGACATCAAATTGTCGATCTCTTTTTCTAACTGAGGTATTTTCGCGATTGCATTTGCCGTATATCCATAAGCATTTGTGCCTTTTTTTCTGACTCGGTTCAGGCTCTCTGTAACCATCTGCAAAGACAATTCAATCTCGGTTAATGTCTTTTGTGCTTGACATCCAGCCGTTTGTATTTCGGATTTTGTTTTGCCATACAGTTTGTACATATTATGCATCCTTTGCAAGCTGCATCAATTCGTCTTCATTGATAATCGGAATATTCAGCTGCTTGGCTTTTTTATTTTTGCTACTGGTTGATTCTGTATCGTTATTGATTAGATAATCTGTGTTACCTGACACACCTGAGACAACAGTGCCACCATGGTACTCAATCCACTCAGATAATTTCGCCCGGTTTTTAAACTTATTCAAGGAACCGGTAATGCAGAAAGATTTTTTATTTAATGAAAAATTTCTATCGGTATTGTCTGGGCGAACGATATGCAGCATATCCAATAAGTCCTGTACATCATCTTGGTTGTCTTTAAAATACTTATTGATCTTGCGAGATGTGAGTGCACCAATGTCAGATAAGGTTTCCCAGTCTTGAATAAAGTCGCATAATGACAATGGGTCGTTCGAAGTATGCTGCTCCCAAATGTATGTAGCTACTAACTTTGCCGTAGCTTTACCAACGCTCGGAATACCAAGAGCGACCAGAAATTTGTCGAGAGAACAAGTTTTGCTTCGTTCGATATTATCCAAAATTGTGCCAGTCAAATTTGGTCCCAAGATCGGAACAATACTATCCTTCATATCTTTCAGATGATACAGATCTTTGATGCATCTCAAATACCTATGCGAATATAATGTATCAATTCGTTCTGTTGATAAGCCAGCTATATCCATTCCCTGCTTGGACACGTAATGCTTAATGATGTTCTGTTGTTTTGCAGAACAGGACGGATTTAAGCATGTGAGAAAGATGTCATGAACAGCCGCTTTTCCTCCACAAGCAGGACAATGTGTTGGTATCTGATATGTGTCACTACGTGTTTTGTTGCGCACGATCTGCGGGATAATCATATTCGCTTTACGAACAGAAACAATATCTCCAATGCCTAGCTGCAATGTTTTGATTATATCAACGTTGCATAGAGTTGCTCTGGATACGGTTGTTCCATCTATTTGTACCGGATCAAAAATAGCTACGGGATTGATCTGTCCGGTTCTGCTTGTATTCCATTCGATGTCTCGCAAAACAGTATCATGGTTTTCATCGTAGAACTTAAAAGCAATTTGATAATTGACGTGATGCTGTGTTGCTCCTAATGATTCAGAATATGAAACGTTATTATAAGATGCAACAATACCATCAATGCCGTATGCTTTACTTGCACATGCTGTGACAATCTCGTCTATATAACATTGCAACGAACACGAGTCCCAAGAACCAACTAGAACGCTGGCAATATCTCTTGTCTCGACAATTTCAAAGCCATACTCTTTTGCTTCGTCAAGCCGAGAAGAAAACCATTCCAGATCACTGCCTTCTACAACCTTCCAAGCAATGAATCTGATATGCCTATTAGCGGCTATTTTGCTATCCAGTTGGCGCACAGAACCGGATGCTAGATTACGAGCATTTTTGTAGGGGGTAGATTCTCTTTGATTGATAGTATCGAAAGTATCTTCTGTAATAATAGCTTCACCGTCAATAACGTATTTGCCATCATGAGGGATTGAAAGAGGAATGTTGTCAAATACTTCTGCGTTGTGCAGAACATCCTCTCCGACCTCCCCGTCTCCGCGTGTCTCGGCTTTGCTTAATTTACCTTTTTCATACGTCAAAGAAATTGTCAAGCCATCCATCTTTGCCATCAGAATTGCAGGAGCTTTATTTACAAAACGTGTCAATTCACCAATACTTTTTGTTTTGTCAAGACTGAGCATTAGATGGTCATGTTTGACCTTCTTGAGACTGGAAACAGCTTTGTAACCGACCTGTTTTGTTGGAGAATTAGAAAACGAAACATGAAGTTTCTCT
Source organism: uncultured Lachnoclostridium sp. (assembly GCA_937903005.1). Lineage (GTDB taxonomy): Bacteria > Bacillota > Clostridia > Lachnospirales > Lachnospiraceae > Clostridium_AI. The sequence continues at coordinate 3,271 of CALFNR010000164.1, forward strand.
TCCAGTTCTTTTACTTGATCGAATAATTCATCATATTCTTTATCACTGATTAGGCTTTTGTTATCATTGTAATAAGCTTGCCTATATTCGGCAAGCTTATCAGTCAATGATCGGAGTGAGTAAATATCGTAATGCATATATACCTCAATAGTCACATGGCGTATCATCTGTTGACCACACAAACATTGCATTGTCTGGCAATTGATCTCTAAATTCAGATGGTATCATACCGTTGTACCACAAATTATTTGTTTCTATTATTTTCCCATCAAATGTACGAATGGTAAAACGTCTACCTGCGTGACCCAACATCGAGCTTGGTTTGGTTGACAAAGCAGGAGTATCTACGAAATAACATTCACCATCAATGATAAGGTGCTCTTCTTTTTCGGAACATATTTGTCTCCAAAAATGAACGCTAAAACACGCTGAAGAACAAAGCACTGCACCACTATACAGGCTTTGCGGTATCTCTTTGCCGCAGATCTCACAACGCATTTTACATCACTGATGATCTTTGGAAATATCGTGTTGAATGCCAAGCCAGATTAGCTTTACAATATCTGATACAGAATTGGTTCCATCAACTACCAGATGAGCGATCTTATGAGCAGACTTAAAAGCTTCGTCATCGTTTTGAATACGTTGTTGAACGGAATCCATAGAGTCTCCACGCTGGAGCATACGATCTACACGGACTTCTTCTGGAACAGACAAATAGACAACAAAGGGGATCTTGTCTCCGGTATACTTGCTATAAAAATAATTTACACCAGCCGGATCAATCACATAAACATCGCTGTTGTCGATTTGTTCCTCTGTTGCACAATAGTAATTGCCATCGAAAATTGTATAGACAACCAGATTTTTGAGCTTTGAAAAATCTTCCATGCTTACAAAAATGTGATTGTTTTCTTCAGGGAAACGCTGCAATCGTGTTGTGTATGACTTTACTTGTGTCATTCCGCAATTGTTTTCCAAAAATTCTGCAACAGTTGTTTTGCCACTTCCAGATTCTCCAACCAGCAAAACAATATATCCCAACTCATTAAAGCTTAGATTATTTTCCAAGATTATCAATCGCCTCTTTCACTGCATTCAATGTATCAATATCGGAAATTCGTTTCGGATTTTTAACGCCTGCAATTTGGTAAACAGTATCATATAACTTGGAAGAAGAAACTCCGTTCTTGATCGCTCTTTTACCGGCAGAGATTACCTCCTCAATCTCGGAAGATAGATCTTGGTCTGCACTAAAATACTCTGGTTTATACTCGGTAATATTTGCTTTACTAAACCGGAAGTCTAAAAAACTGCGGCTTGCCAAATAATCACAGAGGTGAACGAAGGTTTGCGCTTCTGATTCCGGTAAAACATCTTTGCTTCGCTTGTTGGTTGCCCAGCGACCCATGTGCGAACTAATCAATGCGGCAATCTCGGTGCCCATCTCAATAATGTCAATAGAGGAAGAACCGGCCTGCTCCGCGAATGCTTTAGATAATTCGATGATTTGACGTGCTGCCACCAAAGGATGGTCAAACGTAATGAAGTTCGACTTGTTTTGCTCAAGGCCGTGTTTCCATCCATCATGAGCAATCAACGCAGTAATGATTTCTGACTGTTCTTTGTCTGAAAAAGAAAATGCTTTTAGCCCAGCGTTTTTGCTGTCATCATTGAACAGACTGTTTGCAAACATAACTGCCGCTTTTGTGTGTCTTACAAGACCTCCAGTACCTAGGCAAGTATCTGAATGATACTTGCCCGTACTTGAAGCAGCTACTTCAAAAAAGTAATCCGGCAAATGGTTTACAACATATGTAGCAAAAGCCTTGATATTTTCGTCCTTGATAGACTGGAGTTCTTCGGAGAAGATTTTTTCTTTTAAATACAATATTTATGTCCTCTTAAAAATCAAATGTGGCCGTACAAGGTTTTACGACCAAGTACGTGTTGTTTCGCTTGAGATTAACCCCGCGAATACCTCTGATATATGTTGTAGCCGATGGAGTCAGTTTGAATGTTTTCAGTTCTTTTAGTGCTTCCATCGCTCTCTTTTTGGATTGATAGACCCAAACAGGCGTGTTGTTTTTTTCTTCAATGGTTACTATTTTTCTGGTTTTTTTATCTCTTCCAACCAGTACAACATAGCCATCTGGATCAGTAATACAATATCCAGTAATTGTCTTTTTCAACTGATTTGCTCCATATTCTGCAAAGCAACAATTGGATCAATCACTGAATCACTGATTCGATTATACACTTCTGTACCATGTTCTTTTACATAGCGTAAAGAAATCTTGGGATTATTCAAAAATTTACCACGTGAAATGGCGAGATCCCATTTGTAAAGATATGAATACAAAGCATGTGATGGCATCACATAAATTGATTCTAGGTCTGTTTGCCGATACACGCTAAAAGCCCAGTTGCATTGTGTATACCGTTCAAGCACTTCCAGAGTAAGATGCCTCGATGTAGAAAATTCTTTCTTGCTACTCTCTAGGCTGAGACTTTTAAGCTCCCAAAGATTGCCTTGTCGATCAACAGCATCGAATGATGTTCTATTTGGATTCAGTGTCAATCCCAGATAAATTGCTTGCTGTAATTGTTTAATATTGTTGTCCGTATAAATATCTGTGACTCCGTACTTGCTTGCAAACTTCTCAAAAGCTTTGTTGGTCTGCAAGTAAGTATCCAGAATGATTTTGGCTTTACCGTCCAGTGCTACCAAATCCTCCGCGATCCGTATCATCGAGAGAATCAACTTCTGTAAAAATCAATCTTGGCGGTCGTTTTGTTACGCACATCTGGCAGATATAATCGCCTTTGTGAATCACTGTGTCTTCGTCTGCGCGTGCCGGGAACTTAATGATGTCATTGTTGCCAGAATAGGAACCGTCGATTACTCCAACAGAATTTGTCTGGATAATCTTGTACCGCTTATAGGTTGAGCTGCGCGGAACAATCCAACACGTGCAGCCTTCTGGCATCTTAATTGAAATGCCAAGGTCGATCAAACGAAACTCACCCTTTTTGAGTTCTACGGTTTCGGCTGCGCAAATATCATACATATCTCCCTGTTCGTTTTCTTTTACATGGGGAACATCTGTGTGATACTTGATGCGTACATTAAACTGATTTTCCAAAATACTATTCCTTTCTTTCTCTTCTATCCCATTCGTCTGCATCATCGTCAAAGTTATCTTCAACGTGGTGATGATAAGATTTGCACGATAAGAATTTGATGGTCCGAATATCTGTGTTTTGAATGCATTCATAGGGAAAGAATAATGTGTTTGCATCCCACTTGAAAGCCCATGTTGTATTAAAGATTCTCAAACACAAAACGGTTGAGTTATCTTCTATAGTTATTTGCGAGATTATTTCTATGAACGGATGTAGTTGTTGTAGAGCAGCACTTATAATCGTCTCAATGGCTGAGGCTTTTATAATACCATCATACAAGATCAATTGAGATACTGCCCTTCGTACTTCTCTTTCTGTACAGCCTCGTTGTTGTGTTGGTAAAAATGACTCATGTACTTCATCTAAGTTTGTGCATTTTCTGTATCTGTTCATAGCTGCTCGGTTAACTATCATACTACAACATCTGATTCGTCATACCAGAAATGTTCTCTCCAATTTTTGCTTATTGACAATTTATTGATGATATGTTTTACATCAGAGAGTGCAGAACACGAAATCATATACACAGGAAACTTCTTTAACATGTTGATAATGTCAATCACAGATTTTGATTCTAAACCTATCTGTTCACATTCGTTTTTCCACAGTTGTTGGTATATGTTAACAAGATCTCCATCTGTTGTTAACATAACATGCAGTTTTCCCCAACCCCTCCTAATATCGACAATATAGTAGTTGGTATTATTTGCAGTTATATACACAATACACCTCAGTTATAAAGGATTACAGTTTCTTGTAATAGACTCTTTTTGACATCTATCACTCTTTGATTTGTTGAGCCTGCCCATGGATAATTAACCTCGGCCAGCTCTTCAACAAATTTACCATCAACCAGCACGTCAACATAGGGTAAAATCAATGAACAAAAATCATCTTCTATAAGAGTGTCATACTTATATCCGGTGTATACCCAAATGGTTTTGTTTGGGAACTTGCTCCGAATATCTTTAAGGAAGTACAAAACAAACGATCTGTTTACTGGATGAAAAGGATCACCACCGCTGAGCGTAATACCAGAGATATAATCTTTTTTTAGTTCTCGATACATGCTGTTTACTTCTTCAACAGTCAATTGCTGGCCGGACTTTGTATTCCAAGTTTCTGGATTGTGACAACCTTTGCATTGATGATTGCATCCAGACAAAAACAGAACTACTCGCAGTCCGTCTCCGTTTAACATATCATCAGTGCGTATCATATGATAATTGACAATGTATCCGAATGGTGCACGTTTATTGTGTTGTTTTATATTTGCCAAGCTATCACATACTCTTTCGCTCGGAGATCTCAACAACCTTTGCGTGGTTGTATCTGGACTTTCCGTGTCTTAATGTAAATCCAATATATCCATTCATGCGGTCAATTTGAGTGATATGAATGCTACCGCATTTAGGACAAACAGTCATTTCCAACTGCTGGTATCCACAATCATCACAGTATGACAATGATAGATTACAACCTTCGTAAAAACCCTTCTTCATTGCTCTCCG
>CALFNR010000165.1:0-14929 GCA_937903005.1 uncultured Lachnoclostridium sp.
CAATAAGCAGAATAGCACCGAAACCAGCTTTCAATTTTATCGCTGACTGGACCTTCTTATCATTTTCAACTATCCCACGGTACGCACTCTCTGCTGCCGAATCGCCTTTCATGACAAGTTGAGCCTTTTGGTGTAACTGCTCCGCCTTTAAAAGCCAAAGTCTTGACCAGTATGCTGCATTTGGATTAAACTTTTCTGCAACAATATAATCTGTCTTTGACCTAAAAAATAATAATGCTTCTACAATAGTTGCTCTATCACCAGTAAAAGAATAATTTTCAATTAGAGAAGCTTTTTTCTTTTCTCCAGGGCTAAGGAAAGGTGTTTTATTATTGGCTACCAATGGCCAAATAAAATAGATTGGCAATGGGATACATAGAGTACATATATTTAATACAACCCACAAGAGTCGTTTAAATCCATTCCAAGATGGCCAGCCACCTTTATTTGTTTTTGGCTCACTGGCAATGATACTGTCACATTCATCAATTGCATCTGAAAACTCTTTAAACGAATCCGATACCTTAACAGAATCAAACTCATGTCCACACGCTGGACATTTTGCTGTATAGCTTGATAACTTCATTCCACAAGATGGACAAATAACACCATTTTGTGCAGATTGCCCTTCAACCTTCTTTCCACATTTCGGACAGTATTGTGCGTTATCCTCTAACTTTTCTCCACAGTCAGAACAAAATGCCATTTTTATTTCCTCCTATATTCATGTTATTGTATACTATATATTACATATATAGTACATATTAACATTTTATCAGTAAGTTGTTATTAATTCAATTACGACTATATAGTTCGCCTATAATAATCTACAAAAGGTATCTTGTCATTTCCTATTGCTCCCATAAATAGGGTGAATTATAAAAAATATCGTCATTTCAAGTATGCAATCTTCTTACAACTTCTTTGTTTTGAGAAAATATCAATTAATGTTCCACAAACCATGCCTTCATAGTGTCCAACACTTTTATAAGTTCCTCCTCAGAGATGATATACGGCACCATTGCATATAAATATTTTAAGAAAGGTCTGCTAAACACACCTCTTTCATATGCAAACTGGTGATATCCCTTTAATGTTGCTTCCTCTTTTACTTCTATACAAACACAACCTCCCATTATCCTCACTTCGTTTATACGGGGGTCCGAAAAGTTCTCCATTTCCCGGCGGGTAATTTCTTCAATTTTTCTAATTTTCTGCATATAATTCTGTGATTCAAATACTTCTATCGACTTAAGGGCTACGCTACATGCCAATGCATTGCCCATAAAAGTTGGTCCATGCATGAAAGCATGTTCCGGATTCTCATCGTAAAATCCATTAAAAACTTTTTTACTAGCAACTGTCACTGCATGACCAATATATCCACCAGTAAGAGCCTTACCCAAAACTAAAATATCTGGCTGAACAAGATCTGCCACGAAGCGGTTTCCAGTACGTCCAAATCCTGTTGCCACCTCATCAAAAATCAAAAGTACATCATATTGATTGCATAGTTCTCTAGCCTTTTCTAGAAAAGCAACATCATACATCCGCATTCCGCCTGCACCTTGTAAAAGAGGTTCCACAATAAAGCAATTGAATCGGTCATGATATTTTTCAAATGCCTGCTCAAGTGCTTCAATTTCTGTCGGAATATGTACCACGTATTCACTCTCTCCATATGCCTGCAAAACAAAATGATAATCTGCATCATCTCCGACTTCCATCGTTTTAAACGTATCACCATGATAAGCATTTTCTAATGCCAGAATCATCGTCCGTTGTCTTTCTCCTTGATTCATATAATATTGCAGCGCCATTTTGAGTGCTACTTCCACAGCTACACTTCCTGAATCAGAAAAGAAAGAATAATTCAAATCACCGGGCAAATAGCTTTGAAGTTTATCTGCCAATTTTTGAACTGGCTCATGGGTTAACCCGCCTAACATCACATGAGAAAATTTCTCCACCTGTGAAATAATCGCCTCATTCAGCTCTGGATGCTTATAACCATGTATCACGCTCCACCAGGACGATACTGAATCAATCAGCTTTTGATTCTCTGTATATAGATAAACACCTTCGGCGTCTACAATTTTATAAGGTTTCTTCATTGTTTTCATCTGTTCATATGGATACCAAATCATCACATTTTCCTCCTATTATTCATAAAGTGATTTCAGCAGTTCAACTGAAATATCCAATTCCTTATCATCGTCACTGACACAAGCAATTACCGGTACACCAGTCAAATATTCACACATTTTCAGATTGTCCTCCTGCATGATATCTCCCTTACGAAAATGATTAAAAATAATCCCCTTTAACGGAATTCCTTTTTCTTTTAAATAAAAAGCAGTCAATCCCACACTATTAATAGTTCCAAGACCTGCATCGGCCACAAGCAGTGTCCCTGCCTGACAGGCTTTTATCACATCAGGTAACCATATTTTCGCTTCATCAAAACAAATCGGACACAAAATCCCCCCTGAACCCTCTAGGGTAACATATTCATATTTTTCACAAACCTCTTTGTATTTTTCTAAAACCTGTTCGAAACGAACTGGATTTCCTTCTATTCTGGAAGCAAGGTGTGGAGATACCGCATTCCTATAAACATACGGACACATTTCTTTGAGTGGCTGGCTGACACCAGAGACCTGCTTTACATGCATGGCATCTCCAGGAAGTATTTTTCCGTCTTCTCCCTCATCATTTCCACTCATTGCTGCCTTATAATACGCTGCAGATACACCGCTTTCTTTCAGCTTTTTCATAATCAGACCTGTAACATAGGTCTTTCCAATATCTGTCCCCGTTCCTATTACAAAAAGATTTCTACTCATGTTCAATCCTCGCTTTCTTTTATAACTTTCCTTCTTTTATAATTGGAATCAGTCGTTCTCCCAAAAATGCTCCTAAAATACAAAGAATCATATCACCTGGCACTGCCAAAATAAAACAATATAGGAACAGTGACCAGAGTCCGATCGGATTATTAAGATAAAAGGCACTAATCAGATAGTAGTACACCATTCCTAAAAGATATACGATGAAAAGACCAGCAAAATTAGCTCCTAGCAATCTTAAAAAGCTAGGTTTGTTTTTTTGATTGGCAATCACTCCTGTAACAAAAGCGCCTGCTGCAAAACCTATGATGTAACCAAAACTTGGCTGAAATATGTATCCGATTCCTCCTCCTTGTGCAAAAATCGGAAGACCGATAAGTCCTAACAGAATATAAATTCCAACTGCAAGACTTCCTTTCTTTCCGCCAAGCAAAAGTCCAGCTAACATCGTAAAAAGATATTGCAAAGTAAACGGAACAACTGGTATCGGAACTTTAATAAATGCTCCTACGGCAATTAACGCTACAAACATAGCACATAAAATCATGTCTTTTGTTTTCAATTATTTTTCACCTCCGATGTGAAATTCTATCATCTAAGGGAGAAATAGTCAACCTTTCTCTTTCGAAAGGTTGACTATTTCTTCGCAATTTATATTACTGTAAATTCCATAGTTTTTTCGGAATAATTGCTTTTAAGGCAACAGCCACTCCTTGGCATCTTCTAATCCAGCACAAAAGCCTAGTTCGAACCCTTTTCCTAGTAACTCCTGCTTGAATATCCGTTTGCTTTTTCTATAAACATTGTCTAATTTCATGAATCTCCTTCCCTTTTTTCGTTATTTTCCACGTTTTCATCGCTCCTAGTATAATAAGATGTAGCCAATCAAGACTACTTGAGTAATTAAAATCTTTTCAGCTCATCTTCATAGCATGAATCAAAAATCTGTACCTTAAAAGGGAACAGATTAAAATTTACCTGTTCCCTTTCCAAACCTATCTCAACTGCTCCGAAAAACACTTCGCCGCAATCGCATATTCCTCATCATCCTCGATATACAAAACGATAGGATTATGCTCCTCATCCTCCTGTACCTCATAAAGCTGATAGCTTTTCGTATAATCCAATTGCTTCTTTCCTATAAGAGGAAGCATTGCAAAATACTTTTTATTATTCACCTCGAAATAAGAATGAACTCCGTATTCCGCACATGTTCCATCTTCAAATGGAAGTGTCACAATAATATCCTCTAATTTTGTTCCCATAAAATCCATAGCAAGCTCTCCAAACTATTTTTTCTTAAATTCTATAACCTACTGTTAATCCCTAACTATTCTTAGACAACAACACCACCGTCTCAACGGTACTTTCGTTGTCCCAACAAAGTTCCTGTGTCTCCCTGTCTCCAAAATACACCGGAAAACGGAACTTTATGTGCTTCAGGAATCTGCCATCTGGCTGCTCCTGCTCGTAAATGCCCACCTGTTCTACAAAGCTGTTAAGAAATTCTTTCTTCTCCAAGTCAGTGAACTTATCATATAGTTTATCAAAATATAAAAGAAATTGATAGACGTTTTCTTCTGATATTTTCTGTTGCTGAATATTCAACAGGCGGTTCTTTACTTCCTCTATACTGTTTTCCACGCCTTCAATTTCATCATACAGACGATATAATCGTGTTTCCATATCCTGATATTTCTTTTCATAAAATTTATCCATGATATCCAGACTGTCCATCTGCTGTCCAAGCCTTGCTTTTGCTCCGGTCAGTTGTCGGTGCTGTTTTTCCAGTCCTTCAATCTCTTTTTCTATTTCTTCTGTATCTATTCTTGAACCAATTTTATTCAGAATTGCTTCTTCAAATTTAGGATTCTGTACCAGCTTCCGAATAACTTCTTCCACTGCATTGTTAATCTTATCCTCGCTCCATTGTTTACGATATCCACATTTATGACCGTCTACCAGGCGACGATGTTTGCAGGCATAATAGAAATAATCCTTATATAAGGTTCCATCTTTCTTTTTCTTCCGATTCACGTTTCCATACATACCACTTCCGCATAACGGGCATCTCAATATTCCAGATAAGATATGCTCATGATCCAGACTATGCGTCTTTTCATATTTCACACCTGTTTTTTCCCGTTTTTGATGTGCCAGCTCCCAGTCTGTTTCTGAAATGATTCCTTCATGGATACCATCATGAAGCATATAATTTTCCTGCTTTACGATACGATATTCATTTCTTGTTCCAGAAACTTTCTCATTCTTCCTTCGTCCATAAGCCAGCTTTCCGCTATCTTTAGAGCTGTCAATTCCGTCTTCAACACAGATCAGATTCACCCCAAAGTCCTGCATTCTTTGCAGAGAATTTAATACATCTGCCGCATTACGACCGAATCTGGAAAGTTTGAACACCAATACAAACTGCACCTCATCTGTGCCATTCTCGATATTTTCCAACATTCTCTGAAATTCGGGTCTGCCCTCTACGCTTTTTCCAGATTTACCTTCATCTGAATACTCGTTTATAATTTCCATGTTCTGAAATTCCGCATATCTCTTAAGTTTTTCTTTCTGAGCGTCCAGACTGTAGCCATCTACCTGCATGGTTGTAGATACTCTGGTATATATATCACACTTAATCTTTTTACTCTTCATAATTTTCTTCGCAATATAACTCCGTTTTTTGTCCCAACTTTATTTTAGTACTTGTTCCAACTATTTTCAATACTTATTTTCCGTATTGACGCATTTCTCTGTCAATCGTATAATTGAAATAGATACAGAATATATCTGTTATCAAAATATTGCCTGCCCACCGTTGGCGACTTATAAGTGATCGGTTCGAAAATATTGTTCGCTTACCGGAAGCGTCTAATAAATGTCCAGCTTGAAAATTATTTAGAAATTATTTTTGTTTTCGATATTGTGTTTTTATCACACATTGCATATACTATAAATACACAAAAAAGCTAGAAAAAGAGGAGGTGTTAGTATGGCTACTTCAAGTATTACTCATAATTTTGTCGTATCCAATCCAAACAGCGTAAAGCGTTTTGTCGCAGCGATTGACGAAGCCGACCGTGACCGCACACCAAAGCAGACACTTCCCGGACGTCAGTTAACAAACCCACAGGAAATCTTAGCTTTAATGTCAAAAAGGAAGAAATAACATGTCTGATAAATATTTTACCGTTAATATTCGGGCATATTTGGATAAAGACGAACCGACATATATCGGAGAGGAAAGTCTTTACGACTTGCTCTCCGATTTTTCTTGTCCTAAAAACCCCGATGTTGAATACTTTTTATTACATAATGCGATTGAATTTACTAAAAAAGATCAGTCCATCACTTATCTGGTATTTGATGCCGAAGATGCTTCATTGGTTGGCTATTTTTCCCTTACAGTAAAGCCAATCTCTGTCCGGGCTTCAAACATCAGCAAAACAATGGCAAAGAAGCTGTCTCGTGTCAGTATTTTGGATGAAGAAACACAATCCTATACCACAGCAGCTTACCTGATTGCACAGTTAGGAAAAAACTATTCTCTTCCAAGAGAAAAACGAATCTCTGGAAACATTCTGCTTGGATTTGCACTGGAAACCATATCCAGTCTCAAATATTCTGTAGGCGGCGTTATGGAGTTTCTTGAATGCGAAGATAATGAATTTCTTCTGAACTTTTATACACAGAATCATTTCAAACCATTTGATACTCGTATTACCGCTTCCCAGAATAATGAGCCACTCATTCTGCATCAGCTTTTGAAATTTATCTGATTGAAAGCACATAAGAAAGCGACAGTCTGATTTACATTTTGTATTTCAGGAAACTGCCGCTTCTTTTTCTTCTTTATTCTGTTTTTCTTCCTCCAACTCCCGAAGGACTTCATCGCCGTACTTATCAATCATCCGTACCAGAAAATCAATACACCGCTCAAATTCAATATTCTGTTGCATAAGCTCCTCCCGTCATTGTTTTGATCTGAGCTTATTTTACAGAACATCCCCTCAAACAGCATTGAATCGAAATTGACTCAAAATTGAGGAAAACACTGATAAAACATATTCCATTTTCTTGAATCGAATGTATGTTCATGGTATGATATCTTTATACAAGAAAACTTATTCACCAGTTATATTTTACGGAAAAGAGGAAATGCCTATTGGATCGATGTGATTTTAGTTCTATTATGACAATTTTACGAAGCTACATACGGGAAAACAATCAACTGAATCAGTCTGAATTTTTATATGAAGTATTTGACGACTTTCTTTCCAGTCCAGAAGGTGCAGATTTTTTCTTTTGATAATGGACTTGTATGCCGCTGGATGAGCGGACAGGCAAAAGTCAGTCCAAAACTTATCAACTACTATTCTGCGAAAAGTTCTCAAATGAAGCTTTCAGATACTCTGGAACAAATGATTCTGCCCATGATGTTTGATCCGGATAAAGCTTTATCAGATGTATATCTGCTTTTTATACAAGACCCAAGTGTCTCTGATAAAAAGAAAGAACAGCTTTCATCTTTGTATCTTTCAGCGGACACGCAGACTCTGTTCCTTTCACAGATCATCTGCTTTGGAATGGAACGTACCTTTGTCAAGCGTGATACAAAGAATCAAAAGCTTCTTGCCGGAGGCTCTTTGTCTCCTGTTGTTCTTGGCTATATTGCAGACAGTGAAGTTCCAAAACCCTGCCGTCATTTTGTTGGAAGAGACTCTGAAATAGAAGATCTTCATGAATGTCTGGAAAACAATTCCAAAGTATTTCTTTATGGCATACCAGGCATTGGAAAAAGTGAATTAGCTAAAGCATATGCCAGAAAGTATAAAAAATACTATACCAACATCCTTTATATTGAATACACCGGAGATCTGCACGAGTCTGTTACAGATATGGACTTTACAGATGATATACCAGGTATCAGCGAAGAAAAGCGTTTTCAGAATCACAACCGCTACCTTCGCTCCCTGAAAGAAGATACTCTGCTCAACATTGACAATTTTAATGTGACTGCCACACAGGACAGTTTTCTTTCTGTTGTCATGAAATATCATTGCCGAATTTTATTTACAACCAGAAGCAATCTTACTGATTATGCCCTGTTTCCATTAACTGAGATATCGAATTCTTCAGCACTATTTGAACTGGTTTCTGCTTTTTATCCAGAAGCATCTGAATGTAAATCTGTTGTGGAGAAAATCATTGATGTCGTACACCGACATACATTTGCGGTTGAACTGGCTGCCAAACTTCTGAACAATGGAATTCTGTCTCCAATTCAATTATTAAGAAAATTACAGGAAGAAAAAGCAGCATTAGAAAGTGAAGATGACATTCGGATTATTAAAGACGGACAGAGTAGCAAAGCAACCTATTATCGTCATATTCACACGCTGTTTTCCCTCTATACACTTCCGGAATTTCAGCAAAATCTGATGTCGAATATGTGTTTTCTTCCATCCTCTGGTCTGTCGGCAAGAATTTTTGCAAAATGGATGCATCTATCAAATTTGAATGAAATCAATGACCTCATAGAAACCGGCTTTATACAGACTAATACACGCCACACTATTTCTCTGCATCCGATGACCCAGGAAATTGCCCTTTCAGATACAAAACCATCTGTAACCAGTTGTCATATACTGCTGGATTCTTTACAGCAAACATGTTTAATACATGGAATTGAAGTTGACTATTATAAGAAACTGTTCCAGACAATAGAAAATATCGTAGAATTAATTAAAAAAGATGATTTGCCAAAATATCTGCTTTTTCTGGAAAATGTTTTTCCATATATGGATAACTATAATTACCAGAAAGGTATGAAAGAAATCATTCAGAAATTGAAAAGTCTTTTGAAGAATAAAGATATTGGCACTGATTCCGATCGGGCATTATTACTGGATTTTCAGGCTACGCTTGAAACCAAACCTGAAAAAGCAATTAAGCTGGAAAAAGATGCTCTTTCCATAGTTAAAGAAGTTACTGCGAATAATGCTCGTCTTGTTTCCAACCTTCATGCCAATCTTGGAGGACTTTACCGCATGAACGGTTATCCAAGTCTTGCAATGGAGCACATGGCAAAAAGTTTCTCCCTGCTCGATCAGTATAATCTGCTTCATATTAATGATAGTATCCCCAAGATTGCCAATTATGCCATATTACTGACGGAACAGCAAGAACCGGAAAGATGAATAGCAGAATTACAAAAATTATCAAAACTCATCAAAGAATTCAATTCTGACAGCTGTCTGGATTATGCTAGAGTACAGGAGACTCTCGGAACCATCTACCTGATGACTGCCGATCTTCCACTGGCTAAAACACATTTCAAAAAAGCATTAAAAATATACGAAAACATCTGGTCTGACGAGCCGGAAATGATTGAAGCAAAATATCAGGAAATTCAAGAATTGTATCCTCAAGCTGGAATTGCTCTGGCCCAAAATATATTAAAACATAATAAATAGGCTTTTTACAAGAACAGGCGTGAGTTCACTTCTCTTATTGAAAGAAATATTACTCACGCCTGTTTTTACCTAATGTTTTTTATGAATTTACCGGTCTTACCACCATTGTATTAAATGCGATCTTTTCTGGCATTTCCATTGCAGTAATAATAGCCAATGCCATCTCTTCCGGCTGGAGCATTTTTTCCGGATCAGAATACTGTTGCATAGCAGCTGCTCTCATCTGCGGATCTGTAATCGTATATTTCAGATCTGTATCAATCGTTCCCGGTCCTACATCCGTTACACGAATACCGGTCTGAAGAATTGCCTCCTGCTGGCGAAGTCCTTCGCTGATATTCTTTACTGCGTGTTTCGCCATACTGTACACGATAGCATATGGGCTGGCAGTTTCATATGCTGCAACAGAAGATACATTGATGATATGACCTGTCTTTCTTGCTCTCATGTGAGGAAGAACAGCTCCAATATTATACAAAACGCCTTTAATGTTGATATCGATCAGAGCATCCCACTCATCCGATTTTTCTATATCCAGAAAGCCCGAAGGCATGATTCCTGCATTATTTACCAGTACATCAATCTGTCCAAAACTGCTGATTGCAAAATCTGTCAGTTCCATAACCTGCTCTTTCTTGCTGACATCTGTTACTTTATAAACAGCTTCGCCTCCGGCTGCTTTAATGGTTTCTGCCAGTTCGCTCAGACGTTCCTCACGTCTTGCTGCAAGAACCAGTTTTGCGCCATGTTCTGCCGCCATTTTTGCTACTGCCTGTCCGATTCCGCTTGATGCTCCTGTAACTACTACGACTTTACCTGTTAAATTTCCCATGATTTTCACCTTTACCTTTCATTGATATTTTATTTATTTTTTAGCTCCATCTGAGATCTGGAGACCGTAAACATAATCCAGCATCATCTTTTTTGGGAACATTGCTGTCATGGATACAAACGGTTTCTGATATACCGGAAGTCCACTGACTACATTCAGTTCCCCTTTCATCATGCCATTGTAACCATCTTCTGCAACTTTATCCGGTTTTACAGTATGTGCAAATGCCTTTGTATCAGTCAGTCCTCCTGTTTTTGCAAAACCTGTATCCATTGCTCCAGGCATCAGAGTGGTCACAGTAACGCCCGTTCCCTTTAATTCTCTCCAGAGGGAATTCGACCAGCTTGTTACATAGGCTTTTGTTGCATAATAAACTGCCTGTAATGGTCCCGGCATAACCGCTGCTGTAGAACTTACATTTAAAACTTTTCCGCTGCCTTTTTTCACCATATCCGGGAGAAACAGTTTTAGAATTCTTGTTGGTGTCTCAATATTCACTGCAATCATAGAGAGATCCTGTTCCATAGAACGCTCTCTTGTAAAATCTCCCTGCCCACCAAAACCAGCATTGTTAATCAAAATATCAATCTGCCATCCATTCTTTTTACAGGTATCGTATATCATCTGTGCTGCTTCTTCCGATTTTGACAGATCCACTGCAATCGTATGTGCTTTCACATGATATTTCTCTACCATTTCCTTTGCCTGTGCATCCAGCTTTGCCTGACTCCTGCCTACCAGAACCAGATCCCCGCCCTTTTTCGCATGAATATTGGTAAAGCAGGTTCCCAGTCCACCATAACTTCCTGTAATAAGTGCCATATTTGCCATTTTATTTTCCTCCTGTTGCATTCTTTTTTGTGTAAAACTAATGTCTCTTTATGAGATACTTTTTATTTATCTTTCATTTGATGAAGCTATTATATAATTTCACTTATTTCATTTGAATGTCAGTATGCGCCAATTTTTTATGCAATTTGTGCCATCAGAAAAATATAAAAGCAAAAAAAGGAGACTGCCATATACAGTATCTCAACAGTCTCCATCTTTCGTTACCGATTTTTTATTTCTTCAAAGAATTTGCCCAGTTTGCTGCTTTCTTTCTATTTTGCGCTACCCCTGTTTTCAGTGGATCACAGAAATCAATCTTTCCGATGATATCATTTCCAGAAAGGCAGCCAGCCATTTTATCCAGTGTCTTTCTCGGGTCACCTCCGTGGCTGCAGAACAATGCAATCTTTTTCCCTTTCAAGTTCGTCGTCTCAAAAAATGTCCGTACAGGAGGCGTATATGTGTATGACCACACCGGTGTTCCAATCACAATCAGATCATACTCCTGCGGATTATGAATTAATGACTTTAATGCTGGTTTACTGACACTGACCAGCTGACGAAGCCCCCATGCAACATATCCTGCTCCGCTTGCATTTAGCGATTTTACCGGCTGTAACTCTTCGATATCTGCATGAAGAGTCTTCGCTATTGCATCTGCAACCACTTTCGTATTTCCACTATAAGAATAATAAATCACAAGTGTTTTCATATTGTCCCACTGCTCCTGTCTTTCATTGAAATTTTATACTCTGCAACTCCCTGTCCTGTCCACAGGGAAAAAGCCCGGAAAAAGGAACTGACATCCTGATATCCAAGCAGAAATGCAATATCCTCTGATGGAAGTTCTGTATTCTGCAGATAATTTTTTGCCATCAGCTCCCTGGTATGGTTTAACTGTTTCTGAAATGTGGTACTCTCCTCTGAAAGCTTTCTCTGTAGTGTGCGTTTACTCATTCCCAGTTTTTCAGCTACATCTTCAATCGTACATTGCCCTCCCGGAATCAGTTCCACCAGTGTACTTCTGACACGTGCTGAAAAAGAATCATCTACTTCCATTTCGCTGAGACGTTTTCGCAATTCCGGCTCAAAGAATTCCCACATGGTATCATTCCTTGTAATAAATGGAATTTCTGCATCAATATTCGAAAAGAAAATACCATCTTCGTTTCCTGCCTCTGCCTTACATCCCATAAATTCCTCATAGATTGGTTCAACGAACGGATGTCGGACCGTTACTTTCACTGGAACAATCTGCTTTTTTGTTGCTTTTCGGATTAGATTCAACATAAGAACCATTTCAATTCCCACAATAATCCGTGGTAATTCGTCTCCAGTTTCCGATGTAGTCATTACCACACCAATGCTTTCATTTCTTTCCATTACCTGAAAAGCAACTGCTCCTGCCAGTGCCTTATATCTCGCCAGTCTTTTCATACAGTGTGCAGCATCCTGACTGCAATATGCCGCAAATATCGGTGGATTGATAATCTCTATCTGTTCTACAGTTGCAAGTCGGATGGGGAGATCTGTCCCTTTTACAGACTCTCCGATACTTTCCATAAAGCGAAGATATTCCTCTGTTGTCAGACCAGCATCTTTTCTGGAAAAAAGATCCTCCGGGAGTTTTGCTCTCCGCATGACTTCTGAAACAGAAATATGTTGTCCTGATAAAAGAGTTGCATAATTTTTATCCAATGGAAATCGTTTCATATTCTTACCTGTCTTTCTGTTTATTTACCCATACGAACCAGCAAATGGTCATAGTTCCGGTCACCGAGCAGATTTTTCATAACAACCATCGGTTTTGCCATAAATCCATACAGATATCTGGTTTTAGGTTTTCGTGAAGTCACTGCTTTGATGACCAGATTTGCGATTTCTTCTGGCTGTGAAAGATTATTCCTGGCGTAATTTTTACGCATCAGATTTACATAGCCATTTGCCAGTTCTTTATATGGTCCATTTCCTGAATATTTTTCAATGTGGCTTGCAGAAATATCTGCCCACTCTGATTTTACTCCACCTGGCTCAATCAGTACAACATCAATTCCAAATTGTTCTGTCTCCAGACGCAGACAGTCGGAAAATCCTTCTACTGCAAATTTACTTGCGTGATACCATCCGCCAAGAGGTGTCCAGATTTTTCCACCCATAGATGAGATATTAACGATTTTTCCATAATAGTTGTGACGCATCTTTGGAAGTACAAGCTGTATCATTCTTGCCATTCCAAACAAATTGACCTCCATCTGTCTGCGTCCCTCCTCTATAGGAACTTCTTCGATTGTTCCGTATGAACCATATCCGGCATTATTAACAAGAATATCTACTGATCCTTCTTTTTTCAGGATTTCATTTACACATTTTGTCATGGAATTATCGTCGGTTACATCCAGATAAACCGTATAGATTCCCATTTCTTCCAAATCTTTCGTACGTTCCAGCCGTCTTGCTCCAGCATAAACAATATATCCCTTTTTCTTCATTTCAATAGCTGTGAGACGTCCAATTCCGGAAGATGCCCCTGTGATCAATGCTGTTTTCTTATTCATGATAAGCCTCCTTGTAACAGTTTTGTTTTTTGACTGAGTTTATTATATGATTTTATTTGTTTTTCTTGAATGTCGATATATGCCAATTTTCTATGCAATTTGTGCCATCACTTATATATGGGTTGATTATATATTTTTTACTGTCAGCCCACTTCAAATTTCTCAATTTTATCTCAATTTTCCCTCAATGCCTTTTCCCTCCGATTTTCGTATGCTTATCCCACAGCAAACCAGTACCACATCGGTACAACCTGCTGAATTAGTTAATACGAAAACGGAGGTATTTTTTATGCAAGAACTCAGAAACACCAAAATCATTGCTGTAGATCATGGCTACGGCAATATGAAAACAGCAAACACCGTCACGCCAACCGGAATCAAAGCCTATGAAACAGAGCCAATCTTCACCGGAAATATTCTGGAATATAACGGCATTTACTACCGGATTGGCGAGGGACACAAAGAATTTATCCCAGATAAAGCTATGGATGAAGAATATTATCTTCTGACACTGATGGCTGTTGCAAGGGAATTGAATGTCTTTTCCATCCGTGAAGCAGACGTTCATCTGGCTGCTGGACTTCCTCCGACATGGATCAGAAACCAGAGAGAAGATTTTCGTTCCTATCTACTCCAAAATTCAGAAGTCCATTACCGTTTTAACAGCAAAGAATATCATCTCCGCTTTGTGGGATGCAGCCTTTACCCGCAGGGATATCCGGCTATCCTAAACCACCTTGGAGATTTCAAGGGAACCAATCTCCTTGCAGATATCGGAAACGGAACCATGAATATTCTATATATCAACAATAAGAAAGCGCAGGAGAGCCGGTGCTGGACAGAAAAGCTTGGTGTAAACCAGTGCATGATTGCTGCAAAGAACGCTGTTCTGGACAAATTCGGAGTGAAGATTGAGGAATCAACAGTGGAACAGATTCTGCGGTTTGGAACAGCAGACATCTCAGCCCAATATCTGGATTGTATTACTTCTATTGCCAGACAGTATGTTGCAGAGCTTTTTGCCACGCTCCGCAAATATGAATACAATCCTGACCTGATGCGCCTGTATGTGGTTGGCGGCGGTGGATGCCTGATCCGTAACTTCGGAATGTATGACAAATCACGAGTCACCATCATTGATGACATCTGTGCCACCGCCAAAGGTTATGAATCTCTGGCTTATATGAGCCTGAAAAGGAGGGGATAAACCATGCAGAACAATATCCGCAACACGAACCTGCGATTTAATCTGGACTGAAACAGTCATTGCCGCTTTTTCTTTCCGTACTGACTGCAGGCATGGCACAAAGGGAGCCCCAAATCAGGGCGTCCTTTCCATCACCTGAAAATGCACAGCCAGATAGTGATGTAGACTGGGAT
>CALFNR010000166.1:0-6583 GCA_937903005.1 uncultured Lachnoclostridium sp.
TCGTAAGGATTTCTCCCATTCAAACTAGCTCGCGCTGTACTATTTATGTGATTCAGTAACAGAGTCATATTGTCCTGAGTGTAGCCCGCTAATGATTTTCTCTTCAGTATTACTTTACGAATATATTCATGATTCTTCTTAAGCTTTCCTTTCTGCCAGCTAGCAAGTGGATTACAGTAAAACACCCTGCTTCTCTGAATTTCCGTTCCATTATACTCAATTCCGATAGCATTTTTGAATTCTGAGCCGTTGCCTGTAAGATTGAACGACTAATTTCTACAAAAGGGCTAAACGGGAACTTTGGATTTCATTCAACCAACCCCCAAAACATCTCCGTCCAATTAGACGGAGGTGCCACCGAGTGACAATGAGATTTTTTTCTCCTCTCCTGTCTCTATTTCTTCAATTCGTCTACAACCTGCTCGAACTTCATAAAATGAGACGCTTTTACTAATATAGTATCGCCCTCTTCTACAAGTTGATGGATTTTTTCTAACAACAATTCTCTCGTTTCAAAATACAGAATCTTTGTGCGAGAAGCTTTTACAGATTCTGCACCATTCTTCATGTCTTTACATAACGTTCCAACACAGATTAATAAATCAATATTATGCTTCGCAGCATACTCTCCGACTTCATAGTGAAGCTTTCTTTCATCTTCACCAAGCTCACCCATATCACCCAAAACAGCAACGGTACGTCCACTTGCCTTAGCTAAAACGTCTAGTGAAGAACGCATGGAAATTGGGTTGGCATTATAGCAGTCATCAATTACTAACATATTATTTACTTTTAGAAGGTTATTACGTCCACCTGTTGGTTTCAACGCTTCAATTCCTGCTTTAATCTCCTCCATAGTAAGACCTAATTCTAAACCAACCTGGGCACCTGCCAAAGCATTGTAAACCATATGCATACCTGGAATCGGAATCCATACATTAATTTTCTCCTCATCGGTACAGATATCACAGACAATTCCTTCTAATCCCTTATCTTCAAGGTTCATTGCATAAATATCATTGCTCTCATCTAATCCGTAAAACTTTGGATTCAAGGTTTCACGCTCATGTAGTGTAACTAACTTATCATCATCGCCATTTAACACTGCAACGCAGGAATCCTTGGCAAAATCAAAGATTTCAGATTTCGCCTGTAAAATGCCATCACGGGATTTCAGATTTTCAAGATGACATAAACCAATATTGGTCATAACAGCTATATCAGGGCGAACCATTTTACTCAAACGGTGCATTTCACCAAAATCGCTGATTCCCATCTCAAGTACAGCAACCTGATGCTCTTCTCGAATACCGAAAATAGTAAGTGGCACTCCGATTTCATTGTTAAAGTTTCCTTGTGTTTTTTGTACCGAATATTTCTGTTCCAATACAGAAGCAATCATTTCTTTCGTGCTGGTCTTTCCAACACTTCCTGTGATTCCAACAACTTTAATATTCAACGACTGGCGATAATACTCCGCAATATCCTTAATTGCCTGCTGGCAGGATTTCACTTTAATATAAGGTCCATTAACATGTTCTGGTGCTTCTTCTACTAAACAGCAAATTGCTCCTTTTTCATAAGCACCTTCCACAAATGTATGACCATCTACTCGTTCTCCTTTTATGGCAACGAATAGATTCCCTTGTTCTATCTTTCTGCTATCAATGGTAATTCCATTGACACAGTTCTTCTTTTCTTCCTCAGAGCCAATATAAACACCATTACATGACTTGGCAATCTGGTCAAGTGACATATTCTTCATACAAACCTCCGGTTTTCTATATCCTCTTATTTGCTATATTTTGCATCCGAAACTTTCAAGATCAATTCACAAAGCTGTTCAAAGTTATAACCGATTACTGCTGCTTCTTGTGGTAATAGACTTGTTGGAGTCATACCAGGCAATGTATTGGCCTCTAAACAGTACATTTTATTATCTTTTCCCATCATAAAGTCAATTCTTGCATAAGATTCAATACCTAACGCTTCATATGCTAATTCTGCATACTTCTGCATTTCCTTGGTTTGTTCTTCTGTTAATACCGCTGGGCAAGTTTCAATGGCACTTCCAGCCTGATATTTGTTTTTATAGTCATAGAAACCTTGAATTGGAGCAATTTCAATAATTGGTAATGCTTTTCCTTCGATTACACCAATTGAGAACTCACGTCCTTCAATAAACTGTTCTACTACAACTTCATTTTCAAATGCAAATGCATCTTCTAATGCTTTCTTAAATTCTTCTTCGTTCTGTGCAATAGACACACCCACACTAGAACCGCCACAACATGGTTTTACGATACAAGGGTATACATTCCATGTAGAAGCATCACTTTCTTTTGTCATAGTAGTTCCTGCTGCCACTGGAACCTTTGCTGTCTGGAAGAATTTACGTGAAATTCCTTTATCCATTGCTAATGCACTGCTTAGATAACCTGTTCCTGTGTATTTGATTCCCATTAAATCAAAGGTTGCCTGAATTCTTCCATCTTCACCGTTAGAACCGTGTAATGCCATAAATACCATGTCTGCCATCTGACATACTTCGATTACATGTGCTCCAAAAATGTTATTGGATTTATCTTTACGCATTGCTTTTACCTGTTCAATGTCTGGATTCTCTGCGCTGATTCCATTTATATTTTTCATCCAGTTGTAATCCATTGTAAAAATATCAGCTGGAATCGTTTCCATCTCTTCCATTCCCATGAATAAATCTACTAAAATAACGTTATGTCCGTTACTTTTTAATGCCTCATATACTTTTGTTCCTGTGATTAGGGATACGTCTCTTTCTGTACTTGTTCCCCCTGCTAAAACTACGATATTCATAGTATGCCTCCTAGTATTACAATTCGTTTTTTGAATGAAATATCATGATTATGTTATTTCTATATAATATGAAAATGCGTATATAAATACTACATTTCGTACTTGCTAATTGAAAATGCACTACTTTCAAATCTATTCGTTCGCTAAATTCACATTATAGCACAACAGGAATTAAAATACCATATAGATTAAGTAAAGTTTTTAGGTAGTTTTCCCACTTGCTAATATTTCAGACTTCAATTCTAAAAAATTATTTTGATACAATTTTTTCTTCTTCGCTTGCATCTATTTCGTTAAGAAACACATTCAAAAGAAATGCTACACTTTCCATTTTATAGAGTTTATATTGTATGAATTCCAAATCAATGCTTCCCAAAGCGGATACTTTCTGTTCCCCCTCTAGAAACGCATTATTTAATAATCCATACGTGTCAATCCTTGCTACTTCAAAATAAGGATCTCCCCATTCTGCCTTTTCTGCATCTAGAATAACTCTCACTTGATGATTCCATAGGAAGTTATGATATCTAACATCTAAGAAGATTGTTTATCCCAGCCACAAGGAGTTCGATATCTCGATTCACATTTTCTCTATCCTGCTTTGAAAAATTATAAATTAGCATGCCTAATGACTCTCCCTCAATATATTCATACAGCTCGAATGCTCCAGAAATGATTGGATTTTAACAATCGTGAGATCCACAGCTTATTTCCTGTTATACGATTCTATGTAAAGCTAAATAATTGGTATACAAATCTACGCAATATTTCATTCTATCCTTAGGTACAATCGTTTCCAATATCTCGATAAATAAATCTACGATATAGTTTGAATAATACTCCTTCTTTTTCAAATACTTTCCTTCTGCATTTATGGTCTCTTCCAAAAAATGAAATAAAGCCTGCGTCCGCTTTCCATCATCATTTAATGCAAACTGATTGATATGATCCATAATGAATCTTCTCTCGTCCTTTGAATAGTCACCAAAATCAATACTTGGTTCAAACTCAGCTGTTGCAAGATTGTATTGCATTCTTAAATCATGTCCTGTATCTTTCCCCATAACTCCTTGTGGTTGTAAAATAATATGAGCTTTGTCGTTACTTAAATATTTATCTCTTAGTTCTTTATAATCCGAGCACATTTTTTTGCATTTTGTTTTCTGGCAATCCTTTTTACTCTCAAACTGTTTCCGTTCTGCTTCAATATACTCTTTTCTATTCTTTTCACCTATTCTTTTAAACGAGATATTGCACTTAGAACAGGCAAGACCAATGTTGGGAACACACTTAGCTAGTATGGAATCTTCATCTTCCTTTTCGATTGCGTGTTCTAAGTGTCCCTCCGTAATACCTCGGTCATTCTTTAAGTTTGTATAACAATACATACAGTGTTTTTCACTAGTCGCTTCTAATAAATCATTCAGATTATCATGAGCTGCTTTCGGACTTTTATAACTATATTCCTTATTAGAATCGTACTGTGGTCTAAAATCTGGTAACGTCAAATAAGTTTTATCTGTTGGCATAAACTAACTCACCCTTCTATTTGTTTTAGCATAAGTTTCTGTGTTAATGTTAACTCTTTCTTTTTTAACTGACATAACGCCTCGTCATCTTCTGCTTTCCACACGCCTGACATTTTATTGTTTAATAAATTACGAATTAAGATATCATTTCTTTTCTTAGGTGTTAACTCATTATCTGTATAAGATGTTAAATTGAATAAGGAATTAGCATAGGAAACACTATTATAATCCCCTGAATCCAAACGTTCCCATGTATCTCCTGATAGCACGATCAAATTGCAATTTTCCATACTTGCAACCAAATCTGCGGAATGTGTAGTAACTAGAAATCTGATATTGGGAAATGTATTTACAAGAAATTGAAAGAATGCTGCATTGGTTTTTGGATGCAGATACTCATCTATTTCATCTATAATAACGGTTCTATCTTCTATCACATTTGTATAAGTATCAAAAAATAGTAATTCCAGCAAAATTCGTATTACAGCTTGATAGCCATTGGATAAAGCCATCTCTTCTTCGTTAATATATGAATTCTTAAATATTTCCTGTTTTATGATCAATTCTATATTCCAAAACTTTTTCAATAGTCTGTTTAATGATTCAGCAAAATACGGATATATCTCCCCAATGTGATTAGTCGCTTGTCCATTCCAGAAAAATGTATCTCTTAAATTATAATTTTCTTCACGAATACGATTTTCGTTAATCTTTTCAGAATAGCCTAACTTGACGTTATCCATTTCTTTTAATGATGCCTCATTAACATTGAAACCTCTATTAACAGAATCTATGAAATAGTACTCATTACTATTGCACTGTTCCATGACCATTTTCAAAATCTGCGATTTTCCACTTGCATTTTCACCAATCATGATAGTATTTTTATAGGGTAGTTCCTTTTTTAAAAATGTTTCCGTGATTGACTCAATCATTTTTTGATAAGAACTCATAAATTTCACCCCATCTTTTAATCATTTTACCACGCTGTGCGGTTCCTTGATCTAATGTATCTAAAACTCTATTCTTTATTGCATTATATGTTTCAAGAGATATCTTTTTACTAACACTAGTCTTTTCCATTACAACAAATATTCCTTCAAAAACTGGTAAAGATTCAATTTTTTTATCAAAATCAAACATATCAATAAAGTTTTCTATACTAGTTCTATATTCTCTCACTTGTTGCTCGTCGAATTCCATTGAGATAGCCGAAAACTCGTCTAAAAATTTCTGCAACTTTCCAGAGTATTTTTCAATATTGAACTTACTATTCTCAAATTTACAGTAATATTTATAAGCACATAATTTTAATAAGCATTCCATATCTTTCTCTTTATTATCTATTTGATTTCCATATAAGCTCCTCCACTTAGAATTATGTGTATTAATCCCTTTCAGCATATTATAAAATTTACCTGCAAAAATTCCATTTCGTATTTCCTGTGGTTCTAGTTTTGTACCTCCAGCGTTCAAATTGGCAAAAATTCTATGAATGGCATCTTCTATCCCATCGTCTGAACTTACTTTTATTTCTATAATTGAAATTGTTGTATAATCCACCTTTTTTCTAATCTTAGCTGGCAAAGAGCTATAAGAAATATCATACTCCTTGTCATTATGTTCCATTGTAAATGTAATATTTTTTAATGGTATCGTATTCGATAATGCGGATTCAAAATTGTCATAATTATCAATATCAATTAACCTATAATCAAAGCAGCTTTTATTCTCCTTGCAGAAAAACTTTCCGATATAATATAAAAATAGGCTAATTACTCTTTGCTGTCCGTCTAAAATCTCCAAATCCCCAGTCCTTATATTTCTCCATACATAGATTGGTGGAATCGGCAATCCTCTAACAAGCGATACAGCAAGTTCCTGAACTTGTTCCCATTTCCACTTAAATTTTCTTTGGTACTCAGGAATTATATATAAATAATCATTCACACCCTCAACTAATGTTCTAAAACCAATATCTGTTTTATATTGATCAATACTTATATTACTATAGATATCTTCAATATTATTTCTCACTATAAAATACCTCCAACTTTACACTTACCATATTTCTTTATTATATAATAAACATAACATAACTACAAGAAAAAACGGGGGTGTCGCACTAAGTAATTAGTGCGATGTTCCTTTTTGGTACAAAAAAAAGCTCTATAATAAATGTTGGGGTATGTGAATGAACTCATTCACAACTCCGGCAT
>CALFNR010000167.1:0-10667 GCA_937903005.1 uncultured Lachnoclostridium sp.
ACAAGAGCTGAATAGACTATGGCAGTATTATTTGACTTTATGGGAGGCTGGCATTCAGGTAGGCAGGGCAGTTAGAAAATTGAATTCTAATGAGTTTCATTTCTTTTTTGAAGGTCGAATATATGTTGTTTTCGAATATGTGAATGGAAAAAGAAGTGAAGTCGTGCAGTATAAACAAGTAGCCGAGTGTTTGCAAAAATACCATGGAGTGGCATCTTCTATGGATGTTTTGCCAGGGTTAGCGACTACGAGGGATAAACTTAGTTTAGCACGTTCGCTTTTTCCGTTTTTTCATCAAAGCAAATATTCTATGAAAAATGAGATTTTGGAATGTGAAGACGATGTATATCGGATTGTTGATGTGTACGCGGGACAGGATAAAACAATATTACATGGTGATACCATTTTAGAGAACATGGTATCCGATGGTGAGAAGACTGTTCTAATTGATTTCGATAGCATACATTATGGGGACGTTATGGAGGATGTTTCCAATACTGTATTGTCATTCCTTTATTATGGTTCTAAAACATTCAAAATGAATCCAGAAAGATATGTGCTGGTAAAGAAGTTTGTTGAAGCTTACTATGGTAAAAACTATACGGAAGATTTAGAAAAGAATATCTATTATTATATGCAAGTTCATTGTGTATTAGAGTTATTACGGCATGCAGAGAATATTAGATTCTTGATTCGTATGCCAGGAATGAAGGATTATTTGAAGATGCTTGTTCTAATAATCCATTCACCAGATTTTAAAACAATATTAGAGAAAGAGGATGACCAAAATGATTAAATCTGAACAAATAGTTGAAATTATTGAAGAAGTTATTGGTGTTAAAATTGATGATTACTCTATGAAGCCGATGAGTAAGGGACTAGATTCATTAGCTATATTGAAGTTAGTAACATTTTTTGAGGATAGATTTGGCATTGAGATTGATGATGAAGATTTGACAGCAGAAAATATGTCTAGTGTGAATGCTATTATTAACATGGTGAAAAAGTATGATAGTGAAGAATGAGCAAATTAGCGAAATTAATCTGGCTTTTACATATAAGAATGAGCAGCTGAATGCTGTCTTACATAGTAGTTTTAATTTACAGAATCCATATCTGACTATAATCGTGCCAGGTGTACTGGGGGATCGTGGAGATTCTCGTGCAATGTTTACACGAATAGCGAGAAAATTATGCATTGAGGGGTTTTCAGTCTTACGCTTTGATTTTTATGGCGGCGGAAGTAACTTGGGAGATTATTGTGAAAATGATTTTGCATTATTTGCTGAGCAGCTGAATACAGTAACCGAGCAGGTTCTTTCTTCATTCGGATATATGAAGAAAATTATTTTCATTTGCTTTAGTGAAGGATTAAAATTTGCATTTCATGTGGCAGAGCAAAGAGATGACGTTGTTGGATTGATTTCTTGTAATGGTTTATGTGTGGAGGAATCCATTGTTGATAAAATAAATAGACCAAGGATAAGGAATGAAAGATTGGTTTATGATAGTGACTTAGGAACATGGATAAGCTGGAGTCTTGTAGAGCAGTATAAGGACTATTTTGTTGACGCCAAAACTCTGGAGGAGGATACCAAATACTTTGGAATATACTCAACGGCTGATATTTATTCACAAAACAGCAAGGAATTTTGGATTAGTAGAAATTGGCCTTATACACTGATTGATGATGCGGATCATCTTTATACCAAAGAACTATGGGTTCGAGAATTGATTGATAGCATTGTAAAATGGCATCAGGAACATATTGAGTTACCACGTTTGGGAACAGATACAGAGAAAGAGTTCTTTCTACAAGGGAAAAGGAAAACATGTATAAAGCTAATTGAACATGAAAATGAATCTAGGTGCATCCTGTTTATACATGGTTTATTTCAGAACAAATCAGGACCTGGATTCCTATTTACCCAGATAATGCAACAGATTAAGGGAAAATACAACATCTGTATGTTCGACTTCCCAGCTTCAGGCGATAGTGATGGAAGTAGTGAAGAACTTAACTTTGAATCTATGCAAGAGGTGCTTGTAGAGGTTGTTAGTTATCTAAAGAAAATAAAACCAGATGTTAGAATAACAGCAATAGCATCAGGCACTGGTAATATCCTGCTTAGCAAAAACAAAGAACTGTTTGAGTCAGTAATCCTGTTGTTTCCAGAACAATGTGACATATGGGGACGATTGGATGAGAATATGAGGGAGAAAGAGGTCATTGATACAAGTGATTTCTATGACACATATGAGTGGGCAGAAGAACAGTGTTGTGTCATGGGAAATATTAGAAATCGAAGCAAAGGAATTACTCTGCAGAGTAGTTTTATACGCCAGATTTCTGAATTTAATGTAATTCAAATGCTACATGAATATGACGGATATGCTTTTGTTAATCGCAAAGAGTATGTCTTCACAGAAAAAAGTGAATATATAGATGATAGGCAAGGGCTAGTGATGTCTGCAAGAAAGCGAGATAAGTTAATAGGTAAAATCATTAGTATATTAGAAGGTGATAAATATGATTAGTGTAATTATACCTGCCTATAATCAATATAAATCCTTAGATGTTGTTTTGTGGCATTTTGAAAGACAGACTACACTAAGAGATTTTGAGATAATTATTGTAGATGATGGATCAGTGGAATGTTATGACTCGATATGTGAA
This sequence comes from uncultured Lachnoclostridium sp., assembly GCA_937903005.1. Lineage (GTDB taxonomy): Bacteria > Bacillota > Clostridia > Lachnospirales > Lachnospiraceae > Clostridium_AI. The sequence continues at coordinate 2,678 of CALFNR010000167.1, forward strand.
AAACATGGAGAATTAAAAATCAAGCTCATAAAGAATGAGGTAAATTCAGGACGAGCAGTTGCTAGAAATGTTGGAATTGAATACGCACAAGGTGAAATCCTGATTTTTTGCGATTGTGACCGGTTACCGATTCCTAGTTTTATTGATGAGCATGTAAAGGTACTCGATACAGAGGAGTCTGTGATAAGTATTGGCAATAATGCGGAAACATATGAAAGTGCTGATAAACTCAAGATAGATACCAAAGACATAGTAAGAAGAAAATCGATTTACTACCGTGCAATTTCTAAAATGTATGATGAAAATGGCTATACCAGTAGTCATCTGTGCTGGCTTTCCACGATGTCAGGAAATATGGCTTTAAGGAAATCAACATTAGATGATCTTCGATTTGATCGTGATTTTGCAGAATGGGGATTTGAACATTTCGAATTAGGCTATCGTTTATGGGAAAAGAAGGTTGTCTTTCGCAATAATCTAAAGGCGGAGAATATTCATATTGCTCACGCTAGGAACAATGGATTTTATGAAGAATGCATAAAAAATAGTCATGAAATCTTCTTAAAAAAACATCCAGTGAAAGAAGTGGAATATTTAAAAGACTTTGTTTTAGGAGAGATTTCCCTTCAGGAATACGAAAAGAAAATTGATGGGAATCTGGATTGGATGGTAGGAAAAGAAAAGCCTATAAAAATCAAATGTTTTAATAAGTGATGTAGATAGCATTATAGAAAGGAGGTTATCTATGATTATTGCATTTGTCGGGATTGATGGTTCGGGAAAAACAACGTTGCTTTCAGAGTTTGCTAAATATGTGGTAAGTACGGGGAAAAAAGTGCAGATTATAAAAGCACTCAATCAAAAAACTCAATTTATGAAGAATTATAATTCCGTTCGAAAGAAATTTTTTGAGCAGCATGAGGATAAGAAACATGAACTTAATGTAATTGGTTCCTATATCATGAGTTTTGATTTATTGCAACAGTCAGAACTGATAAAACAACAAGATTCGAGTGATACCGTTACTATTCTAGATCGCTGGGCAATTTGCCAGCAACTATATGCCAAGGTATGGATGGCAACGAATGATTTTACGAATATCGTGTATGACATGTGCCTTGAACCTGACATCACGTTTGTTATCAATGCGGATTTGAATGTAATAGAACAACGAATAGAGCAACGTGGAGGGGCAAATGAGTTTGAGAATATGATGTCACTACGTCGATTAAGAAAATTATATTTGAAGTATGCGGATGGACATGATAAGGCAGTTTTAGTGGAGAATAATGGAGAATTCAACGAGGCATTACAAAAAATTATTCAGGAATACGAAAACTGGAATCAAGTGAATGCCACTACAGAAATACTGTAGTTAAGTTAGATACCAACGTATTGAGGAGGGAAAGCGTGATTAACGAACAATCTATCAATCGTTGCTGGGAAGAAGCAATGAGATATTTTCTGGAACATTCATATCGTACAAATATGTGTGGACGGGAATATCTGGTTTTAGATAATCTTGTTATTCGGGCGAAGGATTATATATGTGATACAGAAGTGAGTGATTATTGTCTATGGACTAAGAGTAGCCTTGAATATTATCTGAAACAGCTAGATAACCCTGGAAAGTTCTCGGAAATGAGTCGGTTATATGCATACGGTGTTACGGAAGTAAATCAGTATGATTATGCAATAAAGGTTCTAAAGAAAAGAAAAAATATAAAGCCGATTGTTCTTCCTATTTATGATCCTTATAAAGACAATAGGGAGAATGTCCCAACTCCATGTATCAGTAATATTGTTCTTGAACAGAGTAATAAAGTTTTGAATATGCATGTGAATTATTCAACAATGAACTTATTTCGTATGGGAGTATTAGATTTTCAGCAGATGGCGCATTTACATAAAAGATTTGTGGCTGATTCCCATACACAGGTTGGGGAATTAAGGATTACCATTGTAAAAGTTCATATGCCGGTATTCGATTATATGGTTAGCAAAAAGTTATTTAGCGTTGGTGATATATATGGGTAGAGTATTATTTATTGGAGACATAGAATCTCCGCAGATTATGGAGGCAATCAAACAACTTATCTCATCAGGTAAGGAAATCGTCATCAGTATGAGCAGTGCCGAATTGTTGAATGTAACGTTTCACGATCAAGCTGAGATTGTAAGCAAGATTAAAACATGGTCATGGGATGAGGAGACAGCTGATTACTACATCGGTGATCATGTAATGGATGTAATACCATATATTTATCCTAATACGATCAATCAGGAAGTAATGAAGCTCATTTTAAGTGAGAGCTACATACCCCAGAAGACATATAAAAATTTTCGGCTTGGCTTTGGTGTACAGGAAGAGTTGTTTGACTTATTTGTAGCAAACGTAGTAGGGGCTAGCGAAATCGTTTACTATGAAGTATTGTCGTCAATGCAGCTTTTGAATCCAGCAGGTCAGCTTGAATATAGGAGACGTTCCTATGGATTTTTTGAATATGTTGATAAGGAAATAGATATATGGGGAGATATAGAATTAGTTAAAAAGCGATATAGAATAGTTGGAGAAATTCCATTTTACGAAGAGTTTTCTAAGAAATATGGTCATCCAGTACATGTATTTCATTATTTAATTAAAAACAGAGAGTGAGATGAGGAATAGAGAATGAAAAAAATGCTGGTATTAGATATTGATGGAACTTGTATTAATGATAACTACGAAGTATCAAAAGAATTGGAACAGACAGTTGCACGTATTAAACAAGATAACCTTGTATATATTGCAACAGGACGCTCGCTATCAGATGCCTATCAGATTTACAAAACATTTGATCTAGATAACAATATCATTTGTCATAATGGTGGGCTTGTCTATGATTTAAAAAATAGTAAAGCAATGTTCAAGAAATGTATTGCACAAGCAGATGAAATTTTAAAGTTTCTATTTCAACATGAGAAAGAGTATGCAATAGATAATATTGTACTTTCTAGAGAGAACGAGACATACTTGCTTTCTAATGAGAATCAGTACCTTCAGGGTATTATGGTAGAAAAGGAATTGCCATATTTCTATGTAGGAAGAGATTTAGAACAGATTTGTGATATTCAGCGAATTATAATTAGCATTTCACCAGAATACTGTAATAAAGTAAAAGAAATTATAATGGCAAATTATCAGGATATTATAGTCTGTGGATGGAAAGGCAGAGAAGATATCATTGATATATCTGTGGGAAAAGTGAATAAGTGGGATGCTATAAAAATAATAGCAGAGGAAAATCATATTGAAGAAAAGGATATCATAGCGATTGGTGATGCAGGAACGGACATTGAGTTAATCAAAAATTCTGGTATAGGTGTCTGTATGCTTAATGGAGTGAAAGAGGCAAAAGATGTAGCAGATTACGTTACTGCATACGATAATAATGAGAATGGTGTCTATCAATTTTTAACAGAACATTATGATGACTTATTCAATGGAGAGACGCAAGAATACCGAAGTTGTACATACATAGAAAAATTACATATGAATTTTAATGGGGTAAATGGTCATCAGTCTGGAGCTGATACTGACGGATGTATAGAATTATGCTGTCTGTCACTAGCACCAGGGGTAAAACTTGAAGATTCCCCAGAGACCTCCATTCAGAACATAATTGCAGAGCGTAATCGGATTATGGAAGAAAGCAAGCAGTCAACGTATTTGACTACTTGTGCGAAATGCCCGTTTTTCAACCCAATGAAGAGTAAAGATGATGGACATGTCCATTTTGTTAACATTAATATGTATCCAGCACCTTGTCAGAGCAAATGCATCTATTGTGTGGTTCACTCAAGTGATTCAGGAAAATTTGATTATAGCCGTAATGGAAAAGCCTATGAGAATATGTTTAGTGCGATTGAATGTGCATTAAAATCCGGTATCATTGCACCTGATGCTCTATGGCAAGTTGCCTCAGGAGAAGTGACCATCCACCCATTTAAAGAAAGAATCTATGAATTGATGGCCGATAAGACATCCAAGTTTCTTACAAATTGTTTCAAGTTTGATGAAGAACTGGCAACTATTTTAGAGAGAAATCCAAAAGCTGTAATCAATTTATCAATTGATGCTGGAACGGTTGAAACCTGGTTTAAGGTTAAGGGCGTGAATAATTTTGATACCGTGTTACAGAATCTGAATCGCTATTCAAGTAAATGTTCGAATCCAGAACAGATTACCCTAAAATATATTGTATTGCCAGGTGTTAATGACAATCTGGAGGATTATCAAGCTTTAGCACAAATTATGAAGAGCTTACATATAAAGGAACTCATTATTTCTAGAGATAATCGATTACGTTTTGAAAAAATGATACTTGAACATGAAATGCAGATAGAGTGGAAAGGAAATAAGAAAAAAAATACTACAGATATCGCAATAGAAATATTACAAGATACGATGCAGAAAGCGGGCATCAAGACAAGTTTTGGAGAATTCTGGCCAGATGAGTGCAAGGATTGAAAATAAGGAATGAGAGGCGTTTATAGTGTTATTTAAAAAGGAAAAATATAGATATTGGGATATGTTGCAATTGTATATTCGTTTAGTTCCTAATTTTGCTTTGCTGAAGCTTGCCTATCATCTCATAATATCAGTAATTCCCCTGATAAGTATTATTGTAGTTGGTAACTTTGTTGATTCGGCATTAGCAGCTGTTACTAAACATCAGACGACAAGAGAGGTAGTTGTCTGGTTAGTTGCTTTAATTGCAATACAGATTTTTAACAAATACATGGAAATCGTAATGAATATGGTCAGTGTTGCTGAAATCAATAAAATGCGTGCATGCGTTGCGCCAGCTTTAGCAGAAAAGAAAGCTGTAAAAAAGTATATGTATTACGAGAATCCGGATAGTCTTGATGTTATGGAACGTGTAACAACTGAGTTTGAAACGAAGTTACAGGAATTCGATGACTTAGTACTAGAATTTTGGGATGACTTGGTTCAAGTTGTTGGCTTTCTTATCATTCTAGGCAGACAGTCACAGATTACTGGGGTTATTTTTGCGATTACCAGTATACCATCTTTTCTTATTTCCTATAAAATCGGAAATAAAAAATATACGGTCGATAAGGAACTTACCAAAATTGATAGAAAAGTAAAGTATATATCGCAAATACTTACTCAAAGAGAAACAGTAGAGGAACGGTATGTATATGGATATACAAACAAAATGGACGAGGAGTATAAGGACAAGTTTGAATATGCAAGAATTGCACGTAAAAATGTCGAAAAGCGTGGGTATATAGACAGAACACTCGCAGGTTTGATTATCTATGCTAGTGGAGCGATCGTCATTGGAATGTTGCTTCCAGCAGCAATTTATCCGAATGCTAGTGGGGAAATTGTTCTTTCGATTGGAATGTTTACAGCGATTTCAAACGCAGTATTGGGGCTAAGCAAACAGTTACGGTGGAGCATCCCATCTATTATAACAAAATATCGATATAAATTAGAGTATCAAAAAGACTTGAATAAGTTCTTGCTTTTTGAAGAGGAAAGTGAAGCAACAGCTTGTCCAGCTACTACAATATCTCAATTAAAATCGATTGAATTTCGTAATGTCAGTTTCCAGTATCCAGGGAGCCAATCTTTTGTTTTAAAGAACTTTAGCAAAGTATTTGAAGCAGGAAAACATTATGCAATTGTTGGGATCAATGGTGCAGGAAAGACAACGATAACCAAGTTGCTTACCAAACTATATGATAACTATACAGGCGAAATATTAATAAATGGAAAGGAACTTAGGCATTACAGCCAAGCGAAAGTAAAAGCATTGACTGCTGTTGTCTATCAGGATTTTTGTCGTTATCCATTAGATTTCTATCATAATATTGCAATAGGAGATATTAACAGTAGTAACGGGAACGAGAAAGTGAAAAATGCGGTTCATACTTTAGGCTTAGACAAAGTTGTAGATAGATTACCGCAAAAATATGATACACCAATTACAAAGGTGAAACAAAATGGTGTTGATTTATCTGGTGGACAGTGGCAACGAATAGCCCTTGCAAGGCTTAGTATAAGTCCAGCACCTATAAAAATTCTGGATGAGCCGACAGCAGCGTTAGATCCAATATCTGAATGCAGAGTGTACGAGCAGTTTGGTGAAATTCTAAATCAGGATTCGGTTTCAAAGAAAAATAGCATCACAATATTTATTAGCCATCGTTTAGGTTCCACAAAACTTGCTGATGAAATCGTTGTTTTAGCCGATGGAAAAGTACATGAACAAGGTACATTTGATGAGTTAATGCAAATGAATTCCATTTACGCAGAAATGTATAGAAGTCAGGCTAGTTGGTATAAGGATAGTGAAGAAGCTGATGGCGTAGTTGCTAAAGACGGGGGTGATATGTATGCTTGCGAATCATAAGAAAGCAGAAAAAGAGAATATCAATATTGTAACGATGATAAAACGCATCATTCCCATGTGCATTGCAGTGAAACCATCTTACTTCCTTTTCAATCGTACAGTAAGTTTGTTGCAAGGTATTTTTATTGGTATAAATGTGGTAATTAGCCAGAAGTTCTTTGACACAATCTATAAAGCATCCTGTGGAACAGAAACGGTAAAGAAATGCATATGGATGTTTGCTATTTATCTAGCAGGTATTCTGTTTACTGATATTCTGGAAAATATGGACGATTATTCACTGCAGATACATATTCAACGTATTCTAGGAGAATTAAATAGAAAAATTAATAGAAAATCTGCAACGATAGATCCGATTGAATATGAAAATCCTAGAAATCTTGATGATATTAATAAGGCTGCAAATGGAGCCGTTCCTACAGTGAAATTTCTCTTTATTGTAGCTGCAATAGTAACAAGGTATTTTTCATATTTTATTTTTATGAGCATATATCTGGTTAGTTTGAAACCGATGCTGATATTATGTATGTTATTCGTGTTTATGCCTGTATTTATTGGACAGATTCTACGTTCTCCTATTTTCTCTAATTTAGAGGATGATGTAGCACCAATGCGAAGGGAAATGGATGCGTATGCCAATGCAGCTTCTGGAAAGGAATTCTATAAGGAAACAAGAAATCTAGGTTCCTTTCGTTATATTACGGATCTGCTAACACAGACGATTCATGGTTTTAATGGAGCAGTTTGGAGAACGAATAAAAGAGGAGCAAAGATTGATTTCTGCTGTAATACATTATCGTTAATTGGGTATGGAGGAATTTTATATCTATTAGTGAAATATCTCCTTGCAGGTGAAATATCAGTAGGAGCATTTGTAGCAGTTTATAATTCTATTGGTATGCTTTTTAGCAAAATGGAGGAGTTCATAAGTAGGGTAATCGGCAATATATCATTAGATTTTGGATTAGTTCGTAATTTTCTGCGATTTCTAGATATGAAATCAGATAACAGGCCAGATAAAGAATTCGATAAACAAGCAGACATTACAGCTTCCAATGTTAGCTTTCGATATCCCAATATGGATCGAGATGTAGTACGCAATCTGAATTTTACAATAAAAAAGGGAGAGACCGTTGCAATTGTTGGTGAAAATGGAGCAGGTAAAACAACACTCGTCAAGTTGATAACAGGTCTTTATAAACCAACTGATGGATATGTAAAAATTGGAGATACCAATGTAAACGAGGTTAGTTATCGCTCATTATTCCACAGAGTTTCAGGAGTTTTTCAAAAGTATCAGCGATATGCGGTGACTTTAAAAGAGAACGTCATGATTTCTGAGATGGATAAAACGTTTAATCAGGATGAAGTTGAGAATGTGCTTTTAAAGAATGATATTGATATGAACAATAAGGACATATTCCCAGATGGACTTAGAACGATGCTATCAAGAGAGTTTAATGGGGTTGACTTATCAGGAGGCCAGTGGCAGAGAATTGCCATAGCCAGAGGTTTTTACCGTGACAGTGATATTATTGTACTTGATGAACCTACGGCAGCAATCG
>CALFNR010000168.1:0-9331 GCA_937903005.1 uncultured Lachnoclostridium sp.
TGCTAAGTTTTATGGAACGAAATCTTCCAAAATGACAATTCAAAATGAAGAGCAGCTAAAGGAGATTTTAACACAATTAGAACATACAGATTATAAAATATCAGATGTGAAAAAGGGAGAACGTACGAAGAAACCTCCTATTCCTTTTACAACAAGTACATTGCAGCAGGAGGCAGCTAAAGTTCTAAATTATTCTACGCAAAAAACAATGCGTATTGCACAGCAGTTGTATGAAGGCGTTGATATAAAAGGAAAAGGAACAGTTGGTTTAATAACTTATCTACGTACAGATTCCACACGTGTTTCCAAAGAAGCAGACGAGGATGCTAAGGGTTATATTGCAGAACATTTTGGAGAAAATTTTGTAATTCAGTCCAATGGACAAAAGGAAAATAAAAAGAAAATTCAGGATGCTCATGAAGCAATCAGGCCAACATATGTTGACTTAACACCGACTCAGGTTAAAGAATCTTTAGCAAGAGATCAGTTTCGTTTATATCAATTAATTTGGAAGCGTTTTATTGCAAGTCGTATGGAAAGCGCAAAGTATGAAACAACGTCTATTAAAATTGATGGTGGCGATTATCGTTTCACAGCATCCGCTTCAAAACTTGTATTTGAAGGATTTTTAAATGTATATGCTAATGATGAGGAAAAAGAGGAAAGTGCAGTCGTTTCAGGTGCAATTACAACTGATTCCGAGATTGAACCCATTGAATTTACCCATGGTCAGCATTTTACTCAGCCACCAGCGCATTTTACAGAGGCTTCTTTAGTAAAGACTTTAGAGGAACTTGGAATAGGTCGTCCAAGTACTTATGCACCGACGATTACAACGATTATTGCTAGAAGATATGTAGCAAAGGAAAATAAGAATCTATATGTAACCGAAATTGGGGAAGTGGTAAATTCAATTATGAAGACATCATTTCCTAGTATCGTGGATGTGAACTTCACAGCTAATCTAGAAGGACTACTTGATTGTGTAGAAGATGGTACAGTTGCGTGGAAAACAGTAGTAAGTAATTTTTATCCAGATTTGCATGATGCAGTTGCGCAAGCCGAAAAAGAAATTGAACAGATAAAAATTGAAGATGAAGTAAGTGACGTAGTATGTGAGTTGTGCGGACGGAACATGGTTGTAAAATATGGTCCTCACGGAAAGTTTCTTGCGTGTCCAGGTTTCCCAGATTGCAGAAACACAAAACCATATTATGAAAAAATCGGTATTGCCTGTCCTGCATGTGGTAAAGAAGTAGTAATTCGTAAGACAAAAAAGGGCAGAAAATATTATGGCTGTGAAAATAATCCGGAATGTGATTTTATGTCATGGCAAAAGCCAACGAAAGAAAGATGCCCTGATTGTAACGGATATATGGTTGAAAAAGGATCTCGTGTAGTTTGCGCAGATCCGAAGTGCGGGTTTGTGATTGAGAAGGATAAACTCGGTGAACTCTTAAGTGCAGCCATGCCAGAACAGGATGAAAAAGAATAATGTAAAAATCGGGCAGTTACGGACATGAACAGTAAAAATAATTACGTAATATTACGATGGGAAGGAAGCTGGTCGTAGCGAACCAGCTTCTTTCCATTAAGTGGAGTATTTATGTGACGAAATTACTATTGTGTTTGTAAATGTGTTATGATAAAATAATTGGGAAAATTGCATTAACAATTTTGTGCAATTTGCAAGGAGGTTGGATATGGGAGTTGAACTTCTTGATAAAACCAGAAAAATAAAAAAACTATTACATTATAATCATTCTCAAAAAGTTGTATTTAACGATATATGCAGTGTATTAAGTGATACATTGAATTCCAATGTCCTTGTGATAAGCAAAAAGGGAAAGGTATTAGGAATACATAATAGGCGAAATACAAAAGAAATTACACAGTTCATTCAAGACAATGTTGGAGGATATATTGACGAGTTACTTAATGAAAGATTCCTTAATGTACTTTCGACGAAAGAGAATGTTAACCTTATGACGTTTGGTTTTGATTTCGAGCAAATGAATATGTATTCTTCTATTATCACTCCGATTGATATCGCAGGTGAAAGACTAGGAACGCTTTTTCTATATAAATGCGGGAATGAATATGATATTGATGATATTATATTAAGTGAGTATGGAACAACTGTAGTGGGATTGGAAATGCTCCGCGCAGTAAATGAAGAGAATGCAGAAGAAATTCGTAAAGAACAAATTGTGCAGTCTGCAATAGGAACTTTGTCATTTTCTGAGATGGAGGCAATTATACATGTTCTTGATGAACTCAATGGAAGTGAAGGAATTCTGGTAGCTAGTAAAATTGCAGATAAAGTGGGAATTACTCGCTCTGTTATTGTAAATGCGCTTCGAAAATTTGAAAGTGCTGGAGTGATTGAAACAAAATCTTCTGGTATGAAAGGCACATATATCAAAGTGATAAATGATGTTGTTTTTCGTGAACTTAAAAAAATAAAAGAAGTATAACAAAAAATATTTCATGGCAAGCGAAATGCTTTTATATAAAAAGCATTCGGATGATATATTTATACTAATAGTAAGCAAAAATTTCTTGTTTTTTAACATTTTTTTAGTATAATAGTATAGAAAGGATGTGAGTCAATGGCTAATATGTTTAGTTATGTAGATGTCCTTGGGAAAACTGCTAATGCGAGTTACACTCGTATGGAAGTTATCTCAGATAACATTGCTAATGTTAGTACACCATACTATAAGAGAAAGGATGTACAGTTCGAATCTTATTTGGCTGCTCAAATAGGCGATGGTGATAACTTGGATCAATGTATAGAAAATATCGATTTAGATTCTTTACAAGCAACAACATATGTTGATAATTCTCAATACAGTTATCGATATGACGGTAATAATGTTGATATTGATACAGAAAATTCTGAAATGGCTAAGACACAAATAAGATATCAAACGTTAATGCAATCCCTTACTAATGAGTACAGCAGAATAAAAACAGCCTTGTCTAAAAGTTAGTTTAATTGGTACAAGCTTTAAAAGAAAGTAGCTGAAAGGAGAATATATATGTCGATCTTTGGTGGATTGAATGTGAGTGCTAGCGGCTTAACGGCTCAAAGGCTTCGCATGGACACGATATCTCAAAATATCGCAAATGTGAATACAACGAGAGATGAAAATGGGGACGTTTATCGAAGAAAAACAGTTGTTTTCGCAGAAAAGAAAGATTTTTCTTTCTCAGATTCGCTGAATGCAGCATCTGGTTTGAAAAGCAGTGGAGTAAAAGTAGTTAAGGTAGTAGAAGATACGTCAACGGATTTAAATATGGTATACGATCCTTCGCATCCGGATGCAAATGAAGATGGTTATGTATCTTATCCAAATGTGAATACGGTTACAGAGATGACAAACCTAATAGATTCTAGCAGGGCGTATGAGGCAAATGTTACAGCGTTTAACGCTACAAAAAACATGCTGTTGCAAACGTTAGAAATGGGTAAATAGTGGAGGTAAGTTATGGATATAACGGGTGTTAAAAATATTAGTGCCATATCGCCTAAGTACGACTATGGCAAGCAATCCAAAATAGAGAATAACAATAATCAAACATTCGCTTCGTTTTTTAAATCAGCTCTTGATAATGTGAATGAAACTAATTCCTATATTAATAAGGCAAATGAAGAAGAAATTAAGTTTGCTTTAGGACAATCTGACAGCTTAGTGGACTTGCAAAATGCACAACTTAAAGCTAACATTTCTTTGCAATATACAGTTGCAATAAAAAATTCCCTGGTAGATGCGTACAAAGAAATAATGAATTTGCAATTTTAATGAAATAGATTGAAAATAACATTACAGTGGGGGCTGTGATGTAACGGAAAGAGGATTATATGGTAGAAAGACTAAAGCAAATACCTAGCCAGATTGTTAAAATGTGGAAAGAGCTATCAAAAAAGCAGAAGGTGCTTATTTTAAGTGTAGTTGCTGTAGTTCTTATGACACTCCTAGTATTATATTTTGTCCTATCCAAAGTAGAATATACAACCTTATATAAATTTGAGGATACAGCAAGTGCCAGTAAGATGATTCAGATGCTAAAAGATAGCAACATAGACTGCAAATTAGAAAAAGATAACCTGACTGTTGATGTAAACAGTAAGTCCTATCAAGATGCAGTTGTAATGATGGGAACGAATGATATTCCTTCCACTGGTATGTCGTGGAATGATGCATTAACGAACTCCATTTCCACAACGCAAACAGAAAAAGAACAGAAATTTAATCTGGCATTTCAAAATGATATCAGAAGCAATCTGATGAAGTTAGATTATGTTACGGATGCAGCAGTTTATATCAAGGGGACTGCAGCAGAGAAAACAATATTTGATAGTGAAGAAGAGACTTCCGTAAGTGTAATGCTTACTTTAAAACAAGCAATTTCCGCTGAAACTGCCAATGGTATTGCAAAAATGCTCGCAGGCGCAGTTGGCAATGCAACGACAGATAAAATTACTATCGTTGACAGTTCGGGCAAAGTCCTTTTTGCAGGGGATGAGCAGGATACTCTTGGTGGTTCTATTAGTTCGGTAGCAGAATATAAAGAAAAGTTAAGAAATACATTCCGAAAGAACGTAAAAGATATTTTGTTAGCATGTGATTATGATGATGTTGAAGTTAGTGGTGAAAATCTTCAATTTAATATGGACAAAATTACGGAAATGTCAACGGAATATACAGCTGCTGATGGACAGGAGCAGGGACTATATGACAGCTCTTATGAATATAAGGCGACAGGTTCCAATATTACAAGTGGTATACCAGGAACTGACTCCAATGATCAATCTACAGATTATCAAATTAAAACAGATGGTTCGTCAGATTCTGAAGTAGTACTTAATAAATATGATTACTTGCCTAATGAAACAGTGAAAAACATAGAGCATGAAGTTGGTGCAGTTGATACAAGTAAATCTTCTATAGGTGTAGTATTGACCAAATATCGTATCTACAATCAGGCAACAGTTGAGAAAGATGGTACATTAGGAAGTTTAACATGGCAACAGTTCGTGGAACAGAATAACCGTAGAACTCAAATACAGCTTGATGCTGGAATTTTAAACTTGATTTCCCAGGTAACTGGTGTGGCACAAAATAAAATTGCAGTCACAGTCTGGGAACAGCCAATTTTTAATGACAAGGTTGTGAAAGCAAAAGATTACTCTAACATTGTAATGATTGTTTTAGTTATTTTAATTATCGCTTTATTAGCCTTTGTAGTGATCCGTTCTATGGCACCTGTGCAGGTTACAGAAACTGAGCCTGAATTATCAGTAGAAGAATTATTGGCTACTACGAAGGAAAGTCAAGCACTAGATGATATTGAAATTACTGAAAAATCAGAAACAAGACGACTCATTGAGAAGTTTGTAGATGAAAATCCAGAGGCGGTAGCACAATTACTGAGAAACTGGTTAAATGACGATTGGGGGTAAACTAAGTGGAAAGTAAAGAAGATATTAGTGGATTACAAAAGGCCGCAATCTTGTTGATTGCATTAGGTCCCGAAAAGTCAGCCAGTATATTTAAGCATTTAAAAGAAGATGAAATAGAACAGTTGACATTAGAGATTGCTAATACACGTAGCGTTCCAACAGATACAAAGGACCAGATACTAGATGAGTTTTATGATATCTGTTTAGCACAGAAATATATATCTGAAGGTGGTATTAACTACGCAAAAGAGCTGTTAGAGAAAGCACTTGGCCATGATAAGGCGATGGATGTTATTGGAAAGCTGACTGCATCTTTACAGGTTCGTCCATTCGAGTTTGTTCGAAAAACAGATGCAAGCCAGTTGTTAAACTTTATCCAAGACGAACATCCACAAACAATCGCTTTGATTCTGTCATATTTGTCTCCAGGTCAGGCATCTGCAATTATTTCATCTTTATCACCTGATAAACAGGCAGATGTCGCAAAACGTATTGCACAGATGGATAGAACTTCGCCAGACGTTATCAAAGAAGTAGAGAAGATTTTAGAGAAGAAGTTATCTTCACTTGTAAATCAGGATTACACAATTGTTGGTGGTGTGGATTCTATCGTAGATATCTTGAATACAGTAGATAGAGGTACTGAAAAACACATTATGGAATCTCTTGAAATTGAAGAGCCAGAATTGGCTGATGAAATCCGTAAGAAAATGTTTGTATTCGAGGATATTCTTTCACTTGATGATAAATCGATTCAGAGAGTTCTTCGTGAAGTTGATAATAATGAACTTGCTATTGCACTTAAGGGGGCAAATGAAGAAGTTCAGAATGTTATCTTTAACAACTTATCAAAACGTCTTGTTACAATGATTAAGGAAGACATGGAATACATGGGTCCTGTTCGTATGAAGGATGTTGAGGAGGCTCAACAGAAGATCGTTAATATTATCAGAAAACTTGAAGATGCAGGGGAAATCATTATCTCCAGAGGTGGAGGTGATGAGATAGTTGTCTAATCTTATTAAGGGGAATTATATTCGTTTTAGCCAATCTGATTGTGTCATCATTGATTCAAATTTCCCAACAGAACAATTTAATCCGCTATCTTTCACAAAGGTCGAAGAAGATAAGACTTTAGTGGAGGAAACGGAAACAGCAATAGAAGCAAAAGAGGATTCAATTCCAGATTTGGAAGAGATTAATCATTATGCAGAAAATATTATTATGGAAGCAAGAGCTGAAGCAGACAAGATTTTAGAGTCTGCTAAGGCGGAAGCTTTAGAAGTAATGACGAAAGCCAGAGAACAAGGTGAAGAAGAAGGTTATCAATCTGGGCTTTCTCAAATAGAAGAAAAGAAGCGTCAGATGGACCAAGAACTTAAAGTACAGCTAGAGAAGCAGCAAGAGGAATATGAGCGTACTATTAAGCAATTAGAACCTCAATTTGCAGACTTAACAATGAAGCTGGTTGAAAAGATTACCGGTATAGTAGTAGAAGATAAGAAAGATTTAATTATGTATCTGCTTTCTACAACCTTAAAACCAATACGAGGTCCAAAGCAATTTTTAATACGTGTTTCCGAAGAAGACGCACCAATTGTTTCACAGCATAAGGAAGCTTTGACAGATTTACTTTCAGATGACTGTACGTTAGAGATTTTTGAAGACCCAACGTTAAACAAGAATCAATGCTTTATTGAGACTGAAGATAGACTTTTAGATGTTAGCTTGGATGTACAGTTAAAGAACTTATCGGAACATTTAAAAGTGTTAGCAAATGCTTAATAGCAAAAGAAAGAGGAATATAATTGACTTCAATTAATTTTGAAAAATATTATAGTTTACTGGACCGAACATTTGAAAAGAAACTAGGAAAAGTAGTAAAAGTAGTCGGATTGACGATTGAGTCAATTGGTCCAGAAGCCAAGCTGAATGATTTGTGTAACATTATTTCCAAGGATAAGAAAACAGTTGTAAAGGCAGAGGTAGTAGGCTTTCGAGACAACAGGGTTTTGCTTATGCCTTACGATAATGTAGAAGGAGTAGGGCTTGGCAGTAGTGTTGAAAATACAGGATTTCCGCTAAAGGTAAGAGTTGGAAATGATTTATTAGGTAAAGCAGTAGACGGATTAGGTGTTCCTCTTAATGATGAGGAGATTAAAGATGGTGAGTACTACTCAGTTGAAGCTGCACCTCCGGAACCTTTAAAACGTAAGCTGATTGATTCAGTGCTTCCACTTGGTGTAAAAGCTGTAGACGGTTTAATCACCATAGGAAAAGGGCAAAGAATTGGTATATTTGCAGGAAGTGGTGTAGGAAAAAGTACCTTGCTTGGTATGTTTGCAAGAAATACAAAGGCTGATATCAATGTAATCGCCTTAATTGGAGAGCGAGGAAGAGAAGTAAGAGAATTCCTTGAAAGGGATTTGGGTGAGGAAGGAATGAAGCGTTCAGTCATTGTTGTAGCAACTTCGGATAAGCCAGCTTTAATTCGTAACAAGGCCGCAAAGACTGCAACCTCCATAGCTGAATATTTTAGAGACCAGGGAAAAGATGTTTTATTAATGATGGATTCATTAACCAGATTTTCTATGGCACAACGAGAAATAGGACTGGCGTCTGGTGAACCACCTGTTTCAAGAGGATATCCACCTAGTGTATATTCTGAGATGCCGAAGTTATTAGAACGTGCTGGTTATTCAGATACAGGCTCTATCACAGGGCTTTATACGGTACTTGTAGATGGTGATGATTTCAATGAACCGATAACGGATACAGCTAGAGGTATTTTAGATGGTCATATTATGTTATCAAGAAAGTTAGGACATAAAAACCACTATCCTTCCATTGATGTTTTGCAAAGTATTTCTCGTGTTATGTCAAGTATAGTAACCGATGAGCATAAAGCGTTGGCAGGAAAGCTAAAAAGTGTTCTGGCAACATATAATGAAGCAGAAGACTTAATCAATATCGGCGCATACAAAAAAGGTTCTAATCCAAATATTGATTATGCAATTGAGAAGATAGATGATATCAATGGTTTCTTGCGTCAGGGCGTATATGATAAATATTCATTTGAAGAAGTAATTGCTTTGTTAGAAGGAATATTTGAAAGTCAGTAATGTCAATGAGGGATTGAGTTATGGCTAAGTTTATTTATGGAATGCAAAATCTTTTAAACTTAAAAGAGAAACTAGAGGAACAGAAAAAAGCAGCATTCGGAGTTGCAAAATCAAAGCTAGATGAAGAAGAGAGAAAACTTGAAGTGTTGGAAGGAAAGAAAATATATTACCAAGATGCCTTGGTGGCTTGTTTTTCATCAAAACTGGATTTAGCAGCCATAAAGAAAAATGAAACAGCAATAAAAGTGATTCAAGCTAATATTGAACATCAGAATATTGTGATTAAGCAGGCTGAGCGTCAAGTGGAATTAGCTAGAATTCAACTGACTGAAGCGATGAAAGAAAGAAAAACCCATGAGAAACTCAGGGAAAAAGCTTTTGAAGAATTTAAAAGTGAATTACTTCATGAAGAAAGCAAAGAAGTAGATGAACTGGTGAGTTTTAAATATGGGAAAGCAAAGGGTGAGTAATTAAAGTATGGCGAAGAAAAAGAAAGAAGACATTTTAGAAACTGAATTAGATGAACAAGAAGAAAAAAAAGGTGGAGGTTTCTTTTCTATCCTATTTGTAATTCTAATCATATTAGTCTGGCTTGCAATATTTGCCGCATTAATAAAATTTGATGTTGGTGGATTTGGAAGTGGTGTATTGAGACCAATATTGAAAGATGTGCCAGTTATTAATCGTATATTACCTGCTTATACGGATGAAGAATTCTTTGAAGAGCACAACACAAAGT
>CALFNR010000169.1:0-41406 GCA_937903005.1 uncultured Lachnoclostridium sp.
GCAAAAAAGCGTGGTTTGGATTTTAAAGAGAATGACTGGAGTGTTATAAAAAGGAGAACTTATTATAAGGACGTTTTGGACAAGGTGACTGGCGGAAAACTATTTCGAATCTTTTGTGGCGGTGCAAAAGTTCGAAGTGAAATTCCGAAGTGGTTTGACTGGGTTGGAATTTCCTTCTATCAAGGGTTTGGAATGACGGAACTTACTGGAGCAGGTTTAATGAATTTAACAGATACTAGAAAGTTCGATTCTGTGGGAGTATCGGTAGGTAAAGATTTGCAAGTAAAAATAGCAGAAGATGGAGAGTTATTGTTTAAGGGACCTTCTGTAATAAAGGGGTACTATAAAATAGACAACAGGCCATTTTTTACGGAGGATGGATTCTTGCGCACAGGTGACTTTGCAATAATGGATGAAGAGGGCTATGTTTCAATTACCGGACGAAAGAAAAATGTCATTATACTAAAGACAGGAGAAAATGTTTACCCGGAAGAAATTGAAACTCATTTAAAGTCAATTCCAGAAGTAAGTGAATCTTTGGTATTGGAATGGAAGGAACAGATTGCTGCCGTAATATACTCAGAAGACCAAGCAAACCAGGAGATTATTGAAGAGAAAATAAACGAACTAAATCGTGGGGTACCAGGATATAAGCGAATTACAAAAGTATTTTTTCGAAATAAACCTTTTCCGACTACTTCAATCGGAAAGATAAAGAGACCGCAAGTAATGGAGGAATTAGAAGCAGAGGATACAGTTGAATATATAGCAGCCACGACAAAAACCCAGAAAAAAATTGTTAAAGTGGTTAGTGAACTTTTAGACATTGAAGGGAGAATCAGTATCCTAGATAATTTCTTTGCCTTGGGTGGAAGCAGTCTTACGGCTCTGAAGCTTGGTGCAAAACTTAAAATTCAAGCGCAATGGGTCTACGAGTATCCTATTCTCGTAGAATTAGCAACATTCATAGATGGAAACGTTGAACAAAAGCAAGAGGAACAAGTAGAAGTGAATTCTTGGATACTGAAAAATCAGAATCAAGAGCGAAGAAGTCCCGTGAAGGAAGTAGTATTAACAGGTGCGACTGGATTTCTTGGTTCACATATTTTATTTGAACTATTGAAACACAAAGATATTCATGTAACGTGTTTGATTCGCAATGAAGAAAAATTTAGAACGATTTATAAGTTTTACTTTAATGAAGAAGTTCCAAGTGGTGTTTCTGTTTTGATTGGAGATATTACAAAAGAATACATGGGAATAGAAAAGTCCGTTTATCGTAAGTTAGCAGAAAAGGTGGATACAGTAATACATGCAGCAGCAAACGTTCATCATGTAGGTGACTTAAAAGAATTTATGAATACAAATTATATGGGAACCGAAGTTATGATAAAGCTTTGCAAGGATGCAGATGCTTCACTGCAGTTCATTTCATCTTATGCCGTAAGTGGAATAGCAGTTGTTCCAGTTGACTTTAAACAACATGTATTCAACGAAGATACTCTATATATAGGACAAGAATATAAACAAAATGTATATGTACACACAAAATATCTGTCAGAGAAAAAAATAATAATGGAACGACAAAACGGAATCAGAGCCAATATATATCGTATTGGATGTTTGACAAGCAGAAAATCAGATGGTGTATTTCAGCTTAATGAAGGAGATAATGGACTAAGAAACCGTCTACGTGGATTATGGAAAACTAGAATTTATACAAAGAAAATGGCACAATATCCAATTGATTTTACATATGTAGATGAATGTGCACAAGCTGTTGTAAAACTTACACTATATTCAAAAGAAAATAATATTTATCAATTGTATAATCCGAACATGGTTCGATTTGCTGATTTAGAAGAGGTCTATAATAGAAATGGATTTTTAGATAAATGGAGTCTTGTGTCACAAGAAGAATTTAATGAACAAATGGACAGCATGGTTTCAGATAAAGAAATAGCCGAATACGCTTTTTATCATTCCATGGCGATGGCATCAACACCGATCCCTATGGATTGTAAGAAAACACTGAATCAGTTAAGAAAATTATCCTTTCAGTGGTCTAATGTGGAAGATAGGTATATCATGCAATTTATTGGGGCAAATATCTAGATTTATAAGCAATAATTTACTATAATAAAGTAAAAAATAAAGTAAAAAAACCAGAAATGAGGAAATCGAATGAGTGTGACGAAAGAAAGACGTGTACGTCGCTTGCGAAAGAAGCAATTATGGCCATCTATTGTAGTATTATTGCTTTTCAGTGCTATCTTTGTTGGAATAATAGCAATTCTTTTAGAATTACTGATAGGGGAGGCGATAAATGGTAAAGTGGAGATTGCCTACAATCAAGCAGAAAGGACTGGAAAACAGATAATAAAGTCATTTCGTCAAGACGGACGTAATAAAACCTTTCAATTGCTCAAAAATTTAGATGTAAAAAGTAAGAATTATACGCCAGTATGTGTTATAAAGCAGAACGGAACAGTGGTGGTACAGACAGGTAAAGACATGCCAAATGTCAAGGAACGAGGCATATGGAATAGAGGGCAGGAATATCATTTGTACCTCGACCAGACTACTAGAAATCAAATGGTTGATTTGAACAATGGAAAAATAAAATTATCGTATAAAAAGTTATTGTACAACCTAATGAAAGAACCCTCTGGGAAAGAAACTTATGCCAAATGGATGCAGGAGCCGGTTACAGCAATTCCAGTTTGGTTTGAAATGGATATACCAGACAGTAACTATAAGCTTGCTGTGAAAAGCAATGTGCTTTTCAAACGCAGAGATTTAGTTACAACATTGGAAGTGGCTCTTGTAGTAATTGCTATGACAATGATTTCGATTTTTCTGTTCTTAGTATATCTCGTCAATTCCATTGTGAGTCAGAAAAGGATAGATAAATTATTGTATCTGGACATTACAACAGGAGGTCATAACTGGCTTTATTTCTTTGAGAAAGGCTCAGCAATCCTCAACAAGAGAAGCAATAAAAATAAGACTTTCTGGCTGCTCTCTATTGAACTGCAGAAGTATCGAAACTACTGCAGCTGTTACGGAGCAAAATCAGGAGATGAGCTTTTAGAGAGAATAAATGGCTGTTTGAGATCTATCGTACATAAAAATGAATTGTATGCCAGATATGCGGAAGCAGAATTTGGACTTCTTCTTTGTGCAGAAACGAAAGAAGAAGTAGAATCAAGAATGTCCATTCTACAACAAAGAATAGCAAAACTTCCACAGCAGCAGAGCTTAAACTTTAAAATAGGAGTCTATGAATGTGCTCCTTTCTTTAAAGAAAATGGAAAGAAAGCGAAGAAAAGAAATAGTATTGATATGAAAGAACTGTATCATGATGCATGTACTGCAAGAGAAAACAATTATACAAACAATGGATTTAAGATTACATATTTTAATATGACGATGCTGGAGGCGCAGTTGTGGGAGCATCATGTAGAAGAACGTATGGAAGATGCATTAAGAAATAAAGAATTTACTGTATATCTGCAGCCAAAATATTCACCTGATAATAAAGAACTTGGTGGTGCAGAGGCATTAGTCCGCTGGATTAATGAGAAAGATGGCTTTATTTCTCCGAATCGTTTTATTCCTATTTTTGAGAAGAATGGCTTCATCCTAAAGCTTGATGATTATATGATTTCCGAGGTTGCAAGACTGCAAGCCGAATGGATTCGCAAGGGAGAAAAAGTGGTTCCAGTTTCTGTAAATGTGTCAAGAGCCCATTTTACAAGAAGCGATTTGGCAGAACATATATGCAGGCTAGTAGATCAGTACGGAACACCCCATAATGTAATTGAATTGGAATTAACAGAGAGTGCGTTCTTTGATGACAAGGAAGTGCTTTTAAATACAGTTACAAAATTACAGGAATACGGTTTTGCCGTATCTATGGATGATTTTGGGGCAGGTTATTCTTCTCTGAATTCATTAAAAGACCTCCCATTAGATGTAATCAAGCTTGATGCAGAATTTTTCCGTGGTGAAAGTCAGCAGATTCGAGGAGAAATTATTGTTAAGGAAATCATTCAGTTAGCACGACGATTACAAATGCGTATTGTTGCTGAAGGAATTGAGTCAAAGGAACAAGTGGATTTTCTATCGGATTTAGGATGTGATTTAATACAAGGGTATTATTTTGCAAAGCCGATGCCGGTTGGGGAGTATGAAAGTGTTTTGCAAGGTGTGGAGGAAAGAAGTTTAGAAGGAAAAATGAGCTAAAAAAGAAGGGGTGTCGAACTAAGTATGATATGATAACTTAAATCGATTACAGCAAATTCTCTCTTACAGGAACCGCAAAAAGAATTTGAAAGGGTTAAAGAACTGGTTATTAATGCATCTTTTGGGAAGCTGATTGCATATGTAGATAATTGAGGAAATATTTGATACAATAATTAGTATAGAAGTACATAGGAGGAAACAGTATGACAAAACGTGAATTAAGCAAACGTTATTTTTTATTTATTTTAGGGTTATTATTTTCAGGAATTGGGGTTGCTATCACTAAGAGGGGTGAACTTGGTGTTTCGCCAATCTCATCGGTTGCCAATGTCGTAAGTTATAAAATGCAAGGATTTACATTAGGAACATGGCTTCTCATCTGGAACTGTGTTCTGTTGTTCGGTCAGATTCTGGTTCTGCGAAGCAAGTTCCAGATGATTCAGTTTTTGCAGATTCCGTTATCCGTTCTTTTTGGCTGGTTTACAGACTTTGGTTTGTGGATTTCCAGTTATTTACCAAATAGCAATTATGCCATAAGACTTCTTCTTGTAATAGCAGGTATTGTTATTCTTGCCTTCGGTATTTCTTTGACAGTGATTGCCAATGTTGTAATGAATTCAGGGGAAGCATTTGTCAAAGCAGTCTCGGATCAGACTGGGAAAACGTTTGGCAATGTGAAAATTGCGTTTGATGTAAGCTGTGTAGTGTTAGCCATTATCTTGTCATTATTATTCTTTGATTTCAAAGTGATTGGTACACGTGAAGGAACGATTCTTGCAGCATTACTTACTGGAACAATGGTGAAATGGTGTCAGAAGCGAATGGAAGTGCCTGTGAATCAAGTGTTAAGGGCGTAAGAACGATAGAGGTGGAAAGCATAATTCAAATGAAATTCGCGTGGTTGTAGAGAGGAACTTTATTTCGTAATGGGAATAAAGTTCTTTTTTTACATTTCAATAAGTAATCATGCACTAAAATAGTTTCACAAAACCTGAAAATGTATTACAATGGTAATATAACTTGTAACCATTGTTTTATTCAATTTACTTTCTATGAAATCATGAAAGTTTTTCAATTAAGGAGGTCAAGTATTGAAAAAAAGAACATTAAAAGTTTTACGCAATCGGCTATTGGCAACGATGCTTACTGTGGTGCTTTCCATGCCGAGTACAGGAATTCCACTAATTGCTGCTACGGCAAAGCGAGAACGAAAACCAGTACACTATAGTCAAGAGCTGGTAGCAGAACTGCAGAAGTTATGTACCAACGGAGAGCAGGCAAAAGACATTTTAGATGAACTGTATCAAGATGGGTTCATTGATGAAACTGGTATGCCCATTGAAGGAAGTAACTTTAATGTAGACGGTAAGAAAATGTCAGAGGAGCAACTCATAAAAAAAGCAAAAAAAATGAAAACGGGCAATGTATGTCTTGACGGAAATGACGTAACCTGGGAAGAAATCAATAGACTGATTACATTAAAAGAAGAATTGAAAGAACTTCATGAATTCATGGATTCGGATGTAGACATCAATGAAAGGAATCAGGGGGAATATGTTGCCAGCATTCAATCCCTTACGGAGCAGCTTAAGGAAGGCAGTGTGAAATTATATAATAATCCGGCAACGAGTACATATGGTTCTGGAGTCAGTCATCAGGCAAGGGTTACTTTGTCACCAGACAGAACGACATTAACAGAAACGGGCAGTAACCAGATTGTTACGGTACGTGTGAATTTAATTACAAAACAGAATGTGCCCGTTACGTTTCGGTATGAGGCGTTATCAGGTTCAGCCAGTGCTGGGGGAAGTGGTACGGTAACCATACCAGCGGGGGAAACCAGTGCACAGTTTCAGGTTACCTACTATGGAAGTAACGAGAAACGAAATGGAAAGAGACTGTTTTACATTTCCTGTAGTGATATTTCGAATGCATTATTTAGTAGTGGAGAATATGGCGGTAGGCATGTTACGCTTTCAATAGCAGTAAAGAAACAAGATGTATTTCAATATACACATACTATCGGTGCGAGTATATCATGTGAATTCAATCAGGCCTACGATAAAAATGGATATATCGATGGTCTGGTTTCTGGTATGAAAGGAAGATGCTATCTTTCCTACGGAATGATAGCACCATATTTAAATCGTTGTGAGGATAAGATTGTTACATCTGAATTCGATGGATGCTTTCATGTTACATGTATGGACGTAGGAACCAATGGAGTAAAAAATTATGCAAAATTCAGTGGTAATGTAAGAGTTTCAAAAGATGATCTTCCCAGTGGCAGAAATCCTTATATTTCGCCTAAATGGAAAATTGATGAAAGTGTAGATATTAAATTTGGAACTCCGAGGCCACGTTCGAGAATATCCTATGGAGGACCGGTATGCAGGGTTTCTATACAGGAAATTCACGAGAAAATAGCACTCTCTCGATTAACCATTCCAAGTGGAACGTTCTATTCTGGACAACTTATACCGATTACAGCTGCATTTGATGATTATATCAATATTGATAATACCATTCATTTAAAAATGGCAGATGGAAAGGTCCTTACTCCAGAGGAATCTGGAACGGTTGGAAACAGCTGTACCTTTTTATATCGTGTACCTGAGGTGCCAAGTGGTAATATACCAGACATAACAGAGCTTTCCATAAATGGAACAAAATCTTTTTCTAACGATCAGCTTTTTATTAGAAATCAGTCAAAAGCCAATAACAAGTTCGATTTAATGAGATTAGCAAATGATGATTCTAGAACCTTTATGATTGGTAACCGAGAATGCTATTTACGTAATTATAAGGATGCGAGTTTTTCTGATATAAAATGCAGTATTGATGATGAACAAGCTGGAAGCCAGTGGGTAACTGAAGTCATTGGTGTTAATCAGTCAGAAAGAGGATTCTATCGTAAATGGATACAGACCAATTGTGAACCGATAGATAAACTAGACTTGAAAGAACGTAACGATCTGCGAAGTGGAAAAGAGGTTCAAGAATCACTTAAGGAATCATCTTATGCTCTTTATGCAGACGAAAGCAGCTATATGATTACAGAATATGTGAAATCCTTGTATTTATCTGTGGATGGAGGAATTACAAGAATACCATTTTATGTAGTTGCAAAACGAGGAAATACTACGGAAACCAATGAAATTCCAGTAGCACTGATTGCACAGTATAAGCCAGAGCTTAATATTGGTACAGAGCCACGAATGGATGTTGCTGAGTTATTTTTAGATCCTAATATCGAAAGTACTTATGATTACATTAGGGAGAGGGAAAAAGCAGCGCTTATTTTTTCAAATACGTCGAAAAATGTTGTTGCTGTACAAAGCTACAAAGTGAAGAATGCGGTATTTGCTTATCCAGGAGCCGCCGTTATTGATTATTCCAATTCCAATCCGTTTCTTTCAAATTGGACTGACTTGGTGGATAATCAGGCGGATTTGTATGATGGTAATATAAAGAACATAGTGACCAGTGACAAAGAGAATCCTGAGTATCTAGAAAGCAGTAATGGTACTACCTATTCTTCCGTAACAGAGAAAGAGAAGGAAATTACATTAAGTGATTCTATCACTACGAAACAGTATGTGATAAACAATCCATTTGTGACAAAGGGATTCCGTGTGGAGGAAGATGAACTGAGTATCACTGCAAAATTTCAGCCAAAGACTGAATTTTCATTTTATGGAACAGACAATCTGATTTGGATTAGTTCGGATGAAACCATTGCAAACGTTAAATATCCAGATGAATTTGTGGGGGAGAATGGAAAAAATTACGGAAAAGACCACACAGCAAAGGTAACCATTGTACCTACTGGAAAAGAGGGAACCGTTTATTTTACCCTTTATGCATTAAATAATGGACTCAAAGGGTATACACCGGTTGAAGTGTGTAAAACTGTTACGTTGTTTTGCCAGCCAGGAAAAGAACCATTTTTGAAGTTTCCTGCCCCAAAGGGGAATAAGCCAGTATTTACGGGAATGCAGAATCATAGTTTAGATATTCGTTTCTGTAGTAATATTACTACGCAGAATGCTAAGGAAGCAACAGACTTACAGTGTCTAGGAAACTATGAGCAAAATCAATATCCGACGGAATTTACCCTTGAGGTATATGAAGCGGATTCTGATGGAAAGGCACAAGGTGAGGCAGTTTATACAAAAACGATTGCATCAACGATTGATAAAACCATTGGAAAAATTGCGATTCCAAAAGATGTTTTACAAAAGAATTCACAAAGTACAAATCCTGTTTATGTGGCTAGAGTTTCAGCGAAAAGACTTTTGGGCGTACTTGGAAAGGAAGGACTAGAACCAAAGTGGGATGAAATCAGTGTAGAAGCTGGTATTATTGTGATACCGAACCCACCAGAACTTTGCCTTGGCAAACTAAAGAGTTACAGCATTCTGGATAACACGACATTATCAATTTCTTACAAATTAGAGACTTTTGGAGCTGCTTTGGCAGCATCAGGACTTACCATAACGGATTCCGATGGAAATACAGTATTATCACAGCCATTAAAAAATGGTGCACAAACAGTAAGGTTCAAACCTGCAAAGGTGAGCAAAGCATTGAAACAGACTTATGTGGTAAAAGCAAGTGTGCAAGCTAGAACCGGAGAAACACCAGTAATAGACAGCTATATTCTATCCGTATATAACCATAATGTGCTAGATGTTTTAGTGAATGCTGTAGATGGAAAAACGATTTCAGGTGAAAATAATAAAGATGCGATTACATTTGATAATCACGCGAAACTAAAATCCTTATTAAGTAAAGATGGAAAGACGATTACCTTAGATGGGGAAAAGATTTCTCTGGAAGGTCTTTCACAGGATTATTATCTGCAGGCTATGATAAGCATTAATTACAATGATTATGTATGGGGGCAAATATCCGACCAGATCATATGGGATGTGAAAGAGGAAGGTAAGCGAAAAAAACAGGAAACGGATTTACATGAGACACCTGCTACATTGAACTATGAGCAGGGTGGCACATATTCGGATATCCGTGCTTATGACTATGTCAGCTACTCTCCAAGTGAAAAATTTATGGCAGTTGGTCTTGACAATGGTAAAACTGTTTTGACAGCTACGCATGCCAGAACAGGAATGAAGTCCAAGATTGCGATTACCACAAAGACCTTGAAGAATCAGTTCTTTCTGTTTAAATTCCTTCCAGCAGTGAAAACAAAACTGGAGTATAAAAATGGAAAAGGAAAAACATGTACCGTAGAAACAGATGATAATGGAGAACTTGCTCTTTATGAAGAGAGTGGCATTGCAAGTGATATTCAATTGTATTCCGAATATAATGGAGAATCCTATATTGGTACCATTATACGTAAAAATGCAATGTCTGGAGAGCAGGATATAAGTAAAATGCATCATTATCCAGTGAATAATTACAAGCTTCATGCTATTACCAACGTGCATGTATACATAAAGGATGAGTTTGGAAATCCATATTCCAACAAGCCAATCTGGATTCGTGGTGGAGTATATAAGAATAAAGAATACTGCTACGCAGCCAAACTTGGTACTTTCAAAAAGCATTTGGATGATGGTAAGAAAGATCAGATTTTCACAACAGACTCAAATGGCAAAATAACCATATATTACGATGCCAGTCAATTCTATCATAAAAATGAAGAAACCTTGGCAGATCGCGCATTAACAACTGAGGATTACATTTTATATATGCTCGAGCTAAAATTCCAGCCTAATCAGAAGAATTACAAGGAAGAGAAAGTTTACGAGCCACAGATGATTCGTGTTAGTTCTATGCTGAATCCATATGACGTGGTAAATGACTGCAATGTGACAGTACAGGCAAGGACAGGTAAAAATGCGCCAAATACAGCGGTTGTCAATAGCCAGCTTCTCTGTCAGTATGACAATAAAGGATACATCGGGGATGTTACAGATGTGTATGACTATAATGGTGCAATCGGTATCAGCAAGCATTACCCAAAAGCCGTATTGGAAACAGAAAGCATTATGTGGGGAGAAGAAGTAGAAACTGAGCCATTTGTATATACAGACAGCAAAGGGAATGAAGTCCCTTATGGTGAAGCAGCCAAGAAAATAGAGGAAAACAAATATCAGGTATTATTAGAGGATTCTTATGGGGCGAGATTTACCTGCCAGACTAGCAAGGTAGTTTATTATCCTTTTGCAGATATGCCTATAGTAGAAAATGTTTGGAAACTGAAAAAGAGCGAAATTGATAAGCAGATCGAGCAAAATCAAGAAACTTCATTAAATATCAAGGTATTACAGGATAATTGCCAAGTGAAGGAAGCCGCCAATACATTTTCTTGTGTGAATAAATCGGATACAGATGCAATCGAAGGAAATGAAGAAGTAAAAAGCAATATCCAGGATATGCTTGATTCTATTAGTAGTAATTTGGATTGGACAGGGCCTTTAAAAGACCAGATTAAACTAGATTCCTTATTCGAATTTGCCAATAATGGAATGTCAAAATTAATTAGTAAAACGGGACTTCCACTTGATGCAAAAATTGCTACAACAAAAGACCCTAGATGTTTTCGTGTAATGGTTACTCTCGGTGACTTTTGTATGGATGACAGCGAAGACAGTAATGTAGAAGAAGGAAGAACAGAAAATGGCGGAGTATATTCTGCTCGTCATAACAATAACGAATGCACTAACGAAGAATATGAGAAACTTTGGCAAAATGGAAAAGATAAAGTTGCCAAAGTGATTGCAGATTACAAAAGGGAGGAAGATAAAAAACGAGGCCAAACCATTTATGAAGGAACATTGGGCAACGCACAGTTACTTTATGGTGGAGCAGCATTTTTGGAAATCCGTTATACAGACGAAGGAAAATGGGTTGTTGTATTTTGCAGAGGCGGTTTTCATGGTGGATTCGATGGAAACCTGGAATACAATCAAAACTTTGCTGTAGGACCAATTCCATGTACGGTTGGATTACGAGTTGGTTTATATGCCGATGCAGGATTTTATGGAGCACTTACAGCAAAACAAAAAGATATAGAACAAAGGAACAGCTATCTAACAACAGTGGAAACAGAGATGCTTTGTGATGCATTTGCTGGAGTTGGATTCGATTGTGGTGCGGTATCTTTAAAGATGGGTGTTTTTGGAACCGTAACAGGTCATTACAGGTTAAAACATCTTGACGGCTGGAAAGTGGACTATGCCAATAAGAAACTGGATAAAGAGAAAATGAATGGAACACGCACCACTGTAGTTGGAGCATTCGGCCTTAGATTAGTGGCAAAATGTTTATTTTCTACTTATAAAAAGAATATTGTTTCCACATCCCATAATTTTATCAATAGAGAATATGGCGATAATGAGAAAATAGATAACTATTGGCTGGATGCAGTATCTGGCAGTGATACATCTAGCAGGGAAAATGGTGTCACCTTATTATCCCTAGATGAGTTTTCTATGGAAAGCAGAGCATATCTGGAATCCTCTGAAGAACGTGCTTGGATCGGTGGAAATAATACGGTTCCAGATAAGGAAGGTAATTCATCAGTCAAAATGATCCAAAAAAATGCTTACACATTTGCGGAACCAATCTGTAATGAAGATGGAAGTTTGCTTGTCTACCTTTCTGATTCAGATAGTACGGAATTAGAAGATACCTTGGCAAGCTATGCCAAATTAGAGAATGGCAGTTACGTGGACAAACATGGCATTGATCCTGTTACTTATGTGACCGATGAATTAAATAACGAAACAGGCGCAGCGGGTAAAGATAACTTACTGGATCCAGTGTATGATGCAGATGGCAAGGTTATTAATAAGTACAGAAAGACAGAACGTACTGGATATGGTGATAGCACAGTGAGAATAGCAGGTACAAAAGACTTCAGCGTAGCGACTTTTGTTCGCCAGATGGAACCGATACCTGATATGGAACAGAATAATCCAGCCGATTATGATATGTCATCCATGCTAAATCAAGCGGAAGTATATGCTTCTGTTTGGCTAGACGGAACATGGAGTACATGCAAGCTTACGGATAATGTGAATTGTGATTTTTCACCTGCAGTTGCAGTAAATGATAAGTATGCGATTGTTTCGTGGAGAAGCTGTATAGGAACAGATTCAGAGAATCCATTAGACTTCAATGTACAGGATCAGATTAAGGCAAGAATCTACGATAAAGAAAAGAATACATGGGGGAATGCCATTACCCTATATAATGGAACAGCAGGCAGTGTTTTAGGCTTAGAAACCGCAATGATGTCTGATGGAACAGCCATGACTGCCTATAGCATTAAAACAGGAGATGATGAGAATAACTATGATACTGAAATCATGTATACTGTAACAAAAGCAGATGGAACTATGGCAGAAAGCATTCGCGTTACCAATGACAATAATCTTGACCAGAATGTTCAGGTTTGTACGGTAAATTGGAACGGTAAGGAACACTTTATTGCTGGATGGTATAATCAGAGTATATTTGAAAAAACCGATGCTGTCGGTAATTCCATGGCAATACAGGATATCCGATTACTGGCTGTAAATGCAGCAGGATTGCCAAGTAGTGAATTCGCGGAAAGTGTACGTGTGGCAGGAGCAGAAGTGAACAGTTCACTATTTCGTTTTAGCAAGCCAGAACAAAATGCAGATTTAGAAGATCTATCTTTGGTATGGCTTGATATAGAAACAGATACAAAAGATAATGACAATGCAGAATCAAATGAGCATAAGAATACATTTACCTTGTATGCAATGCGTTTTACACAGAACAATGGAAAGATTCTTATGAGTGTTCCAACAGAGGCTGCCAGAATGACATCAGGAGATACCATTGATAACTTTACCTGTTATGGTAACAGGAAGAACCTGCATGCCGTTTTACAAAGCAGCAATTACGATATTGATTTAGAAGATCCATCTACTTACACTGTGGAAAAAGTGAAATCAGAAGATGGAGAAGCGGAAAGTAAGGAATTAACAGATGTATACATTCCAGTTGGAAAAACAGCTCTTTACACAGTAACAACCAATTATATCCTTTGCGGAGTACAAACGGAAGGACCAATCGTGGATCAAGATAAGGTACTTTCAGGATTTTCAATTCCAATTGATTTTGTCGTGAAAAACAGTGGTATTGAAAAAATAACGAAACTGTTGGTTACGATTGATGGAAAATCAACAGAAGTCGCCACAGAACTGCTTCCAGGAGAGAGCCAGACGGTAACAGCCTTTTATGAAGTACCAGAAGACAGCATCTTAGATGTGAACTATTCCATAACCGCTGAAAGTAAAAATGGCATATCTAGCCCAGAAAACTGCAGTGGAATAGTGAAACTGAATAAGCCAGAGATTTCCATAACCAGCACAAAGGTTGTGAAAGAAGAACAGAAGACACGTACCATCCAAGTAGCATTAGAAAATGAGAGTCAGGTGCCACTTGAAAATGGAGGAAAAACCCTTAACATTGCACTTTATGATAGGAATCCTGATATCCAGGATAAAGAAATGAAACCAATGGAGTCCGTTGTAATAAAAGATAATCAAACACTTGCATTATTAGATGCAAAGGCATATACCTATCAGTTTGATATATCGGAAGAGAAGATGGAACAGCTTTTAGAGAAACAATTCACCAAGCAGCAGCTCGAAGAAAGCAATCACGAAATACCAGAAGAAAACATAAAGCTCTACGTTAAGAGTTGGCTAACAGATGAAGACGGACAAGTGGAAGAACGCTATATGGATGACAATGAGGCTATGGTGGAACTCCAAGGACTTATGGATCAATCCAAGAATGAAATTACACTTGGTTCAAGAATTGAAAAAACAGAAACTGGTGTAGATGCCATCGTATCTATGCAAAATAATTCCTTTGCCAATACATATAAAGGCAATTTGATCGCCTGTTTAACGGATAAAGATGGTAAAATCGTTAGTAAGCTAAAACAAACTTACAGCAAAGAGGAACAGGATAATGGATTCGTAACGATTCCACAGGAAGGGAAACAGGATGTTACCATACATTTTGCAGAGGAAGACTTGTTAGAAGGTGTCAAATCAGATGATGTTGTTTTTGTCTCTGTGAGCTGTGGTCGTGTTAATGAAAAAGATACATCCGTCGAGGCACAATCCATTCAGGTTCGAGGCCAAAAAGTACAGGCTGGCTTATTTGATGAACTTGTGTCAAAGAATCAAAAGCCACGAACAGAGAAGAAGCTCGTAACGGAAAATGGGGAACAGGTAGAAAAACCAGTAGAAATTAGAACCCGATATTTTAACGCTCACGAAGTTCTAAATGAAGAAATGCTGGATACCATTATATCTGTTATGCCAAAGAATCCTGGAAATGAAGTTACCATCACAAACGGCGACAAGAAATGTACAGATGGTATCGGAGCCCAGATGTCTAACATCAAATTGCATAAAGGCAGTAATACAGTTAAGACAACCATTAGAGGAGACATATTTAAAGAAATGGATATAACCAGAAAGACTGTTGAAATTAAGAAAGACAAACGAGGCAAAGAAATATCTAAAAAAGTTAAAAAGGTAACAACCAGATATCAGGTTGATGGGGATGGCAAGCCAATCGATGAAAATGGCCAATTGGTTGACCTTACAGCGGAAGATATTGAAAGCTGTCAAGATGTTTATGTGCAAAAGGAAAGTGTGTATACAGCGGTTCTTGTATCAAGAAATGAAAATAGCCAGGAGCTTAATGCAGATGTAAAAAAACAATCACTTGACAATAAACTTTTATTACTGAAGGCCACCATGGTAAAAGCAAAGAAAGGAAAAACGCAGTCCTGTAAGCTTAGCTGGAATAAGATCAAAGATGCGGATGGATATCTGGTTTATGGGGCAAGAATTACGAAAACAAAGAAGGGATCCAAGGAGGCTCCTATGAAACTGCTGGCAGCCTTAAAAGGACATAATAAAACCAAATATACTCATAAAAACTTGAAATCCAACTATGGATATCGCTATCAAGTAAAAGCTTACAAGCTGGTGAAAGGCAAGAAGAAGGGAATGAATGAGTCTTTGATTGTGTACACCTTTGCCCTAGACAAGAATTCCAAGTACGGTAATCCTGCAAAGATAACCGTAAAGAAGAATTCTTTGAATCTGTTGGCAGGAAAGACTGAAACCATTCAAGCAACTGTGGTTACAGAAGGAAAGAAAAAACGGAAAAAACTTTGTGCAGAAAAGAGGTATCTGACTTCAGACAGCAGCATTGTAACTGTATCAAAAAATGGTAAAATCACCGCTAAGAAGAAAGGTGAGTGCTATGTTTACGTAGTTGCGCAAAATGGTGTTGTTAAGAGAATTAAAGTTAAGGTTAGTTAAATAGGGATTGATAAAAGACACTAGGTAGAGAGGAATTCTATCTAGTGTCTTTCCTATTTAAAGCCATGTTATCTAAACCCTATTCTAACACAAGCAATAATGCCATCTTAAATTTCCCATTAGCTGTCACACTATGAAGTCCATTCTTTTCAAACTTAAAGCATTCCCCTTCTGAAAGTTCATAATCTTTTCCTTCATAACCAATAGTAGCTTTCCCTTCAAGTGCAAATACAATCGCATTACCAGGTGCTCTATGAGGAGTAAGACCTGTTCCTTCATCGAAAGCCATCAGAACATATTTCATAGATGGATTGCTCACTACGTCCATGTTTGCGATGCTGCCTTCTTCATAGCTAATAAGATTTTTTAGTTCAAATACTTCGTTTGCTTTTACATTTTGATTCATAATAATCTCCTTTTCTGCGTTGTTTTCTAAAATAATTTCTGTATATACCATACCTGAATCAGATTCAACACCACATAGTGTTTCACTAGGAACGATAAGTGCATGTCCAGGCAATAGTGTCAGTTTTTCTGCGTTATCACCAATTATCATATCGCCTTTTCCGAAAGCTCCAATATACATAGTGGTACGATCATAGCTTTCCTGGCTTATTGATGTATCCTTACCTAAGGAAAAAAGCGTTACTTTTGTAATATCCCCAAGTTTCGTATCTCGTGATATTGTAAATCCATCTCTGATAGGGCGCAGTTCTTCAATGCGGAAGATATTGTTCATATTGACCTCCTAAATGTTCATTGTGCAAAGCTAAATTTAAAATGGATTGCTTATATTGACAATATAAAGTATAATCAAAAAAAAGAAAAGTACGCACATTTAAGTAATATACTATCCTAAAGTAAAGTGAGAGGAAGAAACATGGAACATAAATGCTCTTCACACTGCGACAGTGGTGAAAATATTAAATATACGGGTTTCGGATATACGTTATCGTTGATAAATGGAAAATATAAGCTGATTATAATTTATTGGCTGTCTATGCATAAAAAGGTTATGAGATATAATGAGTTGAAGAAATGTCTGGGAAGTATTTCTCATAAAACGTTAAGTGCTACATTAAAAGAAATGGAAGCAGATGGGCTGATTATTCGAACGGAATATCCTCAGATACCGCCGAAGGTGGAGTATAGGCTTTCGAAGCGTGGAGAGTCTCTTGTGCCAATTCTGATTGCAATGTGTGAGTGGGGCGGGAAACATAAGGGAGATTCTTTGAAAGATGATAATACGTAGAAATAATGATAGATTTTTCGATATTTAGCTGGTATCCTGTGTGCAATAACTGCAGGAGCTGGCTATTCCTTATACATTTTTTTTAATAAAAAATGGAATATAGAGTCTGGATTAAGGACGCTTTTTTATATTTTCCTATTTGGAACAGTTTATTTAGGCATTCAGTTATTTTTTGATGATGCAGTATCTGTTGTGCACATTGAGTCTCTACCATATATTTTCTTACTTGCTATTATACCTACTATGGGTGGATTTTATTTTACAAATCGAGCTATTAACTATGCGATGGCAGGAGAGGTTCAATTAATAGTTGTATCATGCAGCTTAGAGCAGGACTAAATTACTCAGACACTGCTCTCACGAATATTGTATAAATTTAACATCAGTTTTATTTATTTACACAAAGCTAAAACATTGTCTACTCATTCCTCCCTCATCCTAACAACCTTCGCCGCTTGTCTCTTCCTATCCTCATCCAACGCCGCATAATGCTTCCTAGTCGTATTTACGTCATTATGCCCAAGCACCTCAGCCACCAGGTAAATATCCCCCGTCTCCTTATACAAATTCGTACCATACGTACTCCTAAGCTTATGAGGCGTAATATGTTTAAACCGAGTTACCTGTTTTGCCGTATCCGACACCAGATTCTCAATCGCCTTCACCGACATACGCTTTCTCTGAATCGACAAGAACAATGCCCCTTCATGACCCTGGACTGCCTGAATCTGATTCCTGGACTGTTCAATATAATCCATCAGAGCCTTTTCAACCTCATCTCCAAAGTAAACATAATCTTCCTTACCACCCTTACGAATAATCTTGATTCGGTTATTTTTAAAATCCACATGCTCCAAGTCTAACCCCACACATTCCGACACACGAATACCAGTTCCAAGCAGCAGCGTAAAAATAGCCAGATTACGAAGTTTATTCTTCTCATAATAAACCTTCTTCATCCCAGTCAAATCTTTACCACCAAACTCAACTAAATCCAACAGCTCCGCAACTTCATCCGGATCAAGCCTAATAATCTGCTTCTGATGCAGTTTTGGCAAGTCTACTACAATTGTAGGATTATTTTTAATCATCTTTCTCTTGCTGTAGTACAGATAAAAACTACGAAGAGAAGAAAGCTTGCGATGGATGCCACGCTCGTCATTGGTGCGTATTTTCCCGTTTGGGTCCTGATATACTTTTAAAAATTCCAGATACTCTTCAATATCAACAGGCTCCAACAATTCCAAATCTGATACAACAAAATCTTTTATTTCTTTATGTGCAAAATAACTATTCCTCTGTTGCAGAAAGAAGAAAAATACCTTTAAATCATATGCATAAGAGATTCTAGTCTTAGCAGTTGTAGTTGGTTCCAGACCACGAAAATAATCTCGTATAAACTGGGGAAACTCCTGTAAGATAGTTCTCAGCTTTTCCGTATTTTCCACAGACAATTGTTTATGATAAGATAAGTTATCCATAATTTCCTCCTTTTGTAAACTCCATAACCAAAGTATAGCATCATCCAAGCCAAAAATCAATTTAGCGAAGAGAGTTTCCACGATCCGATCATCCATTATATAAAAATCCAAGAATGCACTCCTGCTCGAAATACAATCACCCAAATAGAAGTTACAAATTGACAAAAACTAGAACATCCACTATTATGAAAGAACACTAAACAAAAATGACATTAATATTTATTATATATAGTAAATATAAGAAAGGAACCCACATGAACCAATCCATACTTTACACATACGCCATGTTATCTCTAAACACCTATAAAAAACTGATGTTCTCCGCCGGCTCTAGCTACTACAACAACGCATTCTTCATCGGCATACACCAATTGCATAAGCAGGGAATCATCAATCTGGAATGGAAGAGTGCACCTCTTTCAGAAGCCGAACAAGACAGACTCCATCTTCACGCATGGCATGAAAAAGAAGCACCAACATCAATAGAACTTCCCTTTCTAAAGAAAACCAAACCATTAAGCAACGACTTGCTGGAATACAAGTTTCTTTCTGATAGAATACCAGAGACTCAGCCAATTCATCTATTAAACCTTATCAAAGAAGACTATCGATACGAGATTAACAAAAAGGTTACAACTATGCAAGAAATACTAGAACGTGGCTTACTAGACCATAACATGGCATTCAAAACGGCGAAAAAACGCCTATTCGGTAAATCCAGAACCTTCATATTACCAGAACCTGCTGCACTACAAAATACAGCCACCTATCTAAGAACAATTTTAAATCAAGATAAACCGATGACGGAACAAGATTTTATTCTATGCTATTTAGCCAAAGTTGAACGTATGCTTCCAAGTCTATACGACAAACAAGAAGCAGAATATCTCTACGACAAAATAGAGTCCTTATCCCAGTCAAAGCCACATTGTGAGGATCTTTTCCTGAAAATATACAATCTTATTCGAGTTATGGAAGAAAGTCTGTTTCAGACGTTAACTTTGTCCGATGAATAATTTTTTTTATTGCATTTTGCACAAAAACGTGGTAAAATATGACCATGGTGGTAACATTTTCATCTAAATTTTATATCATTTTGTGGTAACGTTACCATACAGCGAATTTCTAGAACAGGATGAAGATACTAAAAACAGTTAAGTTTTAGAAATAAGAAAACAGAATAGAAGTTTAATAGGAGGTATATTCATGAGAAAAAAACTTATTGCGATGATGTTAGGGGCATGTATGACAGCAACACTATTTACTGGATGTGGTGCAAAAGAAGAGAAAGAAACAGCTAGTGATAACGGAAAGGGAAGTGTTTATTATTTAAACTTTAAACCAGAGCAGGATAAAGACTGGCAAGCGCTTGCAAAAGAGTATACCAAAGAAACTGGTGTTAAAGTAACTGTCCAGACAGCGGCTTCTGGTACATACGAATCTACATTAAAATCAGAGATGGCTAAATCGGATGCGCCAACTTTATTCCAGGTAAACGGTCCTGTAGAATTAGCTACATGGAAAGATTACTGTTATGATTTAGCAGACAGCGCTCTATATAAAGACTTAAAGAGCGATGACTTTGCATTAATCGGTGATGATGGCAAAGTGCAAGGCATTGCTTATGTAATTGAAACTTACGGATTAATTTATAATAAAAAGATTTTAGCTGATTACTGCAAGATGGATAATGCCGTTGTTTCTTCCGCAGAGGAAATCAACAGTTTTGATAAATTGAAAGCAGTAGCAGATGACATTCAAAAACGTTTAGATGAAATCAATGATAAATATGGTTATGACTTACAAGGTGCCTTTACATCTGCTGGTATGGACTCAAGTTCCGACTGGAGATTTAAAACACATTTAGCAAACTTACCTATTTACTATGAATACAAAGACAAAGAAATCAAAGAAACAGATGCAATCGAAGGTACTTATTTAGATAATTACAAGAATATATGGGATTTATATATCACAGATGCAACTTGTGACAAAGCTTTAATTTCCAGTAAGACTTGTGACGATGCTACTGCTGAATTTGCTATGGGTAATGTAGTATTCTATCAAAATGGTACTTGGGCTTACGATGGAATCAAAGGCAATGAAATTGCAGATGAAGATATCGGTATGATGCCTATTTACATTGGTGCTCCTGGTGAAGAAAACCAAGGTTTATGTACTGGTTCTGAAAACTACTGGTGTGTCAATAACAAAGCTTCTGAAGAAGACATTCAGGCTACTTTAGATTTCGTACAATGGGCAGTTGAAAGTGATAAAGGTAGAGATTCCATGTCACATGATATGGGATTTGTAACTCCTTTCAAAACATTTACAGGTGATTATGTAGCAAACAATCCATTAATCACAGCAGCAAATGAATCGATTGAAGCTGGCAAAACTCCAGTATCATGGAACTTCTCAACAATTCCATCTGAAAACTGGAAAAACAACGTAGGCAATGCATTATTAGAATATGCTCAGGGAACTGGAAAATGGGATACTGTTGCATCTGCATTTGTAGATGGATGGAAAACAGAATACGACGCAGCACACAAGTAGAGGACATTGACATGAACAAATCCATGAAAAAGTATTTTCCAATCTTTGCATTACCAACACTGATTGCATTTACCATTGGTTTTATTATTCCATTTGTGATGGGTATTTACCTTTCCTTCTGTGAATTTACTACCGTAAATGATGCAAAATTCGTTGGATTAAGCAATTACACTAAAATTTTTACAGATTCCACATTTATTCACTCCTTGTGGTTTACTGTATTGTTTACCATAGTAACAGTAGTTGCAATTAACTTATTTGCTTTCATAGTTGCTTTGGTATTAACTAGAGATGTACCTGGAACAAACTTGTTCCGTACTGTATTCTTTATGCCAAACTTAATTGGTGGTATTATTCTAGGATACATTTGGCAATTGTTATTAAATGGTATCCTGTTACAATTTAACAGAACATTGACATACAAATCCGTATACGGATTCTGGGGTCTGGTTGTTCTGATGTGCTGGCAACAGATTGGATACATGATGATTATTTACGTTGCAGGGATTAAAAATATTCCTTATGATTTAATTGAAGCTGCCAAAATGGATGGTGCATCCAAATGGCAGCTCATCAAAAAAGTGATCATTCCGATGGTTATGCCATCTATTACAATATGTACATTTTTAACACTTACTAATTCCTTTAAGCTGTTTGACCAGAACTTAGCATTAACAGCAGGTCAGCCTTCTAAGATGACGGAAATGTTAGCGCTTAACATTTATAATACGTTCTATGGAAGAGCAGGCTGGGAAGGTGTTGGCCAGGCGAAAGCAGTTATCTTCTTCTTGATGGTTGCCTTAATTGCCTTAGCACAAAATAGAATTACGAAACAGAAGGAGGTACAGCAATAATGAAATGGAAACACGGGAGATGGATTGTGAGTTTATTATTCACCCTATTATCTATCGTTTATGTTTACCCGATTTTTCTTGTAATCATTAACTCCTTCAAGAAAAAAGCTTACATTAACAAATTTCCATTCCAGATAGCTACAGATAAGATGTTTGTTGGCTTGGAAAACTATATAGAAGGAATGGAAAAAATTGATTTTTTTAATGCCTTTGGCTGTAGTTTATTCATAACAATTGGATCAGTTTTCATAATTGTCTTGTGTACATCCATGTGTGCGTGGTATATTACTAGAGTAAAGAATTTTTTTACTGCTGGAATATATTATTTGTGTTTGTTTTCCATGATTGTACCATTTCAGATGGTTATGTTTACGTTATCTAAGGTTGCGAATACATTACATCTTGGCAATCCTATTGGGATTCTTGTCGTATATCTTGGATTTGGAGCAGGTCTATCTGTGTTTATGTTCTGCGGTTTTGTAAAAGGCATACCGATTGAAATTGAAGAAGCAGCTATGATCGATGGATGTAATCCATTACAGACATTTTTTAGAATAGTATTTCCAGTTCTGAAACCTACAACAATCACCGTAGCGATATTACAATCTATGTGGATCTGGAATGATTATTTACTGCCTTATCTTGTTCTTGATACGAAAAAATATAAGACTATACCAATAGCAATTCAATATTTAAAAGGCGGTTATGGTTCCATAGACTGGGGTGCAATGATGGCTATGCTTGTATTAGCGATCATTCCAATTATCATTTTCTACATTTTCTGTCAAAGATTTATCATAGAAGGTGTCGTTGCCGGTGCTGTAAAAGGGTAATATATTACAGAATGGAATGATTACTTTGACGATTAAAGATATTGCAAGAGAATCTGGATACTCTGTTAGCACAGTATCCAGAGTTCTTAATAATCGGCATGATGTAAGTCCCCAAGCGAGGAGCCGTATTATGGAAGTTGTGGAACTACATAACTTTGTATTAAACAGTAATGCGAAGCAGTTAAAGCAGAGCCAAAGTAAAACGGTGGCAGTTATCGTAAAGGGTACTTCTAACATGCTGTTTTCAAGCATTGTAGAAGAAATGCAAAAAATGATTGAAAAAACAAAGTACACAGTTAGCGTAAGTTACCTTGACGAGGACGAAAATGAAGTGGAACATGCGCTAATTCAATGCCGCGAAAGAAAGCCGGTTGGAATCCTGTTTCTTGGAGGAAATCCGGACTACTTTCAGGCACGATTTGAAAAAGTTAAAATTCCTTGTGTACTAGTGACCAATGACAGTACTGAATTTAAATTTGCCAATCTTTCTAGCGTTTCAATTGATGATGTGGAAGCAGCGAAATGTGCGGTTGACTATCTATTTGAACATGGACATTCAAAAATCGGTATTATCGGTGGTGATCCTAGAATTTCTTATACGAGTCACCTTCGCTTGATTGGAAGTAAGGAAAGCTTTCAAAATCATAAGGTAGAATTCTGTGAACATGCATATTATGAGAAAGCTAGATATTCTTATGATAGTGCTTATCATGCAATGGAACGTTTACTTAACAAGGCAAATGATATCACAGGCGTATTTGCTATGAGTGATGTTATGGCGATAGGAGCAATTCGTGCACTGAAAGACAGACATTTTAATGTGCCGGAAGATGTTTCAGTAATCGGCTTTGATGGAATAACACTAGCGAGCTACTACAATCCAAAACTGGCTACAGTGAAACAGAATTCCAATATTATTGCCACTGAAAGTGTTCGAATATTGATTGATATGATTGAGATGGAGGGAGAAGTAGTTCATGAGAGGGTTCCGTTTGAATTAGTAGCGGGCGAAAGTATTAGGACATTAAATTAATACATTAATGTGTAAAAACATACAAAAGAATTGAATGCTATTCAAAAAATGGAGGTATATTATGAGGAGCAGTGGCATATTAATGCATATTTCATCACTGCCTTCTCCCTATGGTATTGGAACACTTGGGGAAGAGGCATATCATTTTGTGGATTTTCTGAAACAGGCAAAACAGACATATTGGCAAATTCTCCCGGTTAATCAGACAAGCTTTGGAGACTCGCCATATCAGTCTTTTTCGGGCTTTGCAGGAAATCCTTATTTTATTGACTTGAATTTCTTATGCAAAAATGGGTATTTAGAAGACGGCGTTTGTGATCTTTATGACTGGGGCGATAATGAGACACAAGTAGATTATGGGACCATATACCAAAGCCGTTATGAGGTACTGCATATTGCATTTGAAAATTTTATAGAGCACATTCCAATGGATTTTGAGGATTTTTGTGATGGACAAAAGGACTGGCTGGAAGATTATGCACTTTTTATGGCATTAAAAGAGGCTCACAATGGGAAATCCTGGATTGAGTGGGAAGAACCTTTAAAGAAACGAGACGAAGAAGCTGTAAAGAAAGCAAAGGAAGACTATGCCAGTGATATGCTGTTTTGGAAAATGACACAGTATTTCTTCTTTCAGCAATGGAATCATCTTAAGTCATATGCCAATAAGAATGGTATTCAAATCGTTGGGGATGTACCAATTTATGTAGCGGCAGACAGTGTAGATGTATGGACGAATCCAGAACAATTTTATCTAGATGAAGATCGTAATATGATCGATGTTGCAGGGTGCCCTCCAGATGCATTCTGTGCAGATGGACAGTTATGGGGAAATCCTTTATTTAACTGGGATGTAATGAAAGCCGATGATTATGCATGGTGGACTAGACGAATTGCATACGTTTCAACTTTATACGATGTGGTTCGTATTGATCACTTCAGGGGATTTGAATCCTACTATGCAATTCCAGCTAAAGACACAACAGCCCGAAACGGAGAATGGAGAAAAGGTCCTGGCATAGAATTGTTCAAGCGAATGGAAGAAAAACTAGGAAAACTTAACATTATCGTTGAGGATTTGGGTTATCTTACAGAAGAAGTAATAGAAATGGTGAAAGATTCAGGATACCCAGGTATGAAAGTGTTACAATTTGCATTTGATTCTCGTGAAAGCAGCAATTATTTACCACATACTTATGAGAAGAATTGTGTTGTCTATACTGGAACTCACGATAATGACACTGTCATTGGCTGGTTTGATCATGCTCCAACGGACAGTGTTGAATTTGCGAAAGAATATTTGCGTCTACATAAGTCAGAAGGTTATCATTGGGGAATGATGAAGGCAGTTTGGGCAAGTGTTGGTGACACTGTATTTGTTACGATGCAGGATTTATTAGGGCTTGGCAGTGAGGCAAGAATGAATACACCTTCTACATTGGGCTGCAACTGGAAGTGGCGTATAGCAAAAGGGCAGCTTACAAGCCAACTGGCAGATAAGATTGCCGAAAATATGACCTTGTATGCAAGAATTTAGATAGTATATTTGGATATTATGTATATAGCGATAAAACAAAAAAGAATGAATTAGTAAATGTATATCACTAATTCATTCTTTTTAA
Source organism: uncultured Lachnoclostridium sp. (assembly GCA_937903005.1). GTDB lineage: Bacteria > Bacillota > Clostridia > Lachnospirales > Lachnospiraceae > Clostridium_AI. The sequence goes on from CALFNR010000169.1 coordinate 25,243, forward strand.
TATTTTTTTGTTAATAATAACTAATAATATGTGATTTTTATGTAAAAAAATCAAATTGAAAACGTTTCTAGTATGTTTTATCATATATATAAGAGAAATGGCTTTGAGTGTAACATTCATTTGGAAACGTTTCCAGTTAACTCCCTTTCGTTTATTCTGGTGAGGTTTTCAATTAATGTTCTCTCAAACGTTATACATACAGTTTATACAAAGGATTGAATATTGATCTATGTTACCCCCCCTCTTTTTTTTAATGGTAATGGTAACGTTACCATTAAAACATGTGAAAATATGTGAAAGTTTATTTAGCAATTTTAATACAGGCAAACACGCTTGTCTGTATTGTTCAATCGGATTATTAATAATTCATGTATCGATCTGGATGCCATAACCAAGGTTATTTCTCTTATTTTATGTAACAGTAACAATTTTAATAGGAGGTTTTATTATGAATCAGGAGAAGAGTATTTTAAAGAACAAGATGCAAAGAAAACTCTTGACCATCATAACTGTATTCGCACTTGTCGTTACTAGCTTAGTTGGTCAATCTAATATTTCTTTTGCATCTACTGCAGCCAATAAGACTGCATACACAATTCAGTTAAATGGCAATTCTAGCAGCTCACAGACAAATGATGTAGGTCCAGCAGACAAGATAGCAGATGGAGCAATCTTACATGCATGGTGCTGGTCTTTCAACACAATTAAGAACAATATGAAAGATATAGCAGAAGCTGGCTATACAAGTGTTCAGACTTCACCAGCCAATGCCTGTGTAGTCGGCAATGGCGGTTCAAAAGCTATTAACAACTGGTATTATATCTATCAGCCAACTGACTACAAAGTAGGTAACTATCAGTTAGGTACAGAATCTGAATTTAAAGCAATGTGTGATGAAGCTGAAAAATACGGCATTAAGATTATTGTCGATGTAGTAGCAAATCATGTTGGTAACCTTGAAGAAGCGTCTGCCAATCTTAAGGCTTGTGGACAGTGGTATCATACTACACGGTCGATTTCAAACTGGAACAGCAGATATGATGTAACACAGAATGCATTAATGGGAATGCCTGACTTAAATACCCAGAACAAAGCTGTTCAGAATTACATCCGTAATTATTTATTAAGATTACTTGATTTAGGGGCAGACGGTTTCCGTTTTGATGCTGCAAAACATATCGAACTTCCAGAAGATCCTGGATTTGGTGGAGATTTCTGGCCAACTGTATTGAATAATAGTGCAGAATATCAGTATGGTGAAATCTTACAAGACAGCATTTCAAATGAAGCTGTTTATGCAAAATATATGAACGTTACTGCATCCAACTATGGTATGAAATTAAGAAGTGCTATTGGTGACAATAACTTCAGTACTTCTAATCTTATGAACTTTGATATCAACGTAGCTAACGATAAAATTGTAACATGGGTTGAATCTCATGATAACTATGCAAATGGTCTTAATGACTGGGGTTCTTCTGAATGGATGAACGATGAACAAATCAAATTAGCTTGGGCAGCACTTGCAGCTCGTAAAGCTTCCACACCATTATTCTTTAGCCGTCCTGTAGGTGGAGGTGGTCAGAATTGGGATAACCGTTTCCCAGGAAAAACTCAATTAGGAGATCGTGGTAGTGATTTATTCATGGATGATGAAGTAGCAGCTGTAAACAAATTCCGTAATGCAATGGAAGGTGAAAGCGAATACTTAAGAAATCCAAATGGTGATACAAAAGTGCTTATGGTAGAACGTGGTACAAAAGGTGCTGTTATTATCAACTTAAATTACAACGAGTATTCTTTATCCAGCGAAACCAACTTAAAGAATGGTACATATACAAATCAGACAGATAACAACAATGTATTTACAGTTTCTAATGGAAGAATTACAGGTAAATTACCAGCTCGTTCTGTAGTTGTACTGTTTGATTATCAAGAAAATGCACCATCTGTAAGCATTGAAAACTGTCCAACTTCTTTCCGTAGCGATAGTGTAGCATTAAAATTATGTAGTAAAAATACTACACATGCAACTTACTCCATTAACGGTGGTACATCTTACTTATATGATAACAATGATATCATCACAATTGGTTCCGGTGATTCATACAACACAACTTATACGATCGAACTTCGTGGTATCAACGAACAGGGTGTTACAACTTCTAAAACATATACAATTAAGAAAGTAGACCCTAACGCTTATACAACCATTTATTTCTCCAAACCTTCAAACTGGGGCAATACCGTTTATGCCTATGTATACAATGAAAATGGCACAACAACAGAAAATAATGGTACATGGCCAGGTGTTGCAATGAGCTATACTTCATCCAATGGATATTACAAATATTCTTTTAATGAAGACTGGTCTAACGCAAAAGTAATTTTCAGTGATGGAACAAATCAGACTCCTGAAGCAAATAAACCAGGCTTTGCTGTAAACGAGGATCATTTGTATGACACTAGCGGTGATACAGGCAAGGTAATTACTGAAACTGTAACCCCAAGCCCTTCACCAAGTGTTGTACCATCTCCATCTGTATCAGAAACACCAAGTGGAGATAAAATTTACTTCACAAAACCTTCTAGCTGGAACAGTAATATTTATGCATATATCTACACGGAAAGCGGTTCTTCTGTAGTGAAAAATGCTGCATGGCCAGGTGTTGCAATGAGCAAGGAATCAAATGGTGAATATAGCTGCAATATTGGAATCAGCATAACATCTGATACACGTGTTATCTTCTCTGATGGTAACAATCAGACTCCAGGTGCTTCAAAACCAGGATTTATCGTAACAAAAGGTGGTCACTATGATGTAAATGGAGCAACTACTACACCAACAACTACACCATCAGGAAATAAAGTAACGATTTACTATAATACAGGCTGGAGTAGTGCATATGCACACTATAAAGTTGGCAATGGTTCTTGGACTACAGTACCAGGTGTTCAAATGAGCAATTCTTCTTATTCTGGATACAAAATGATTACAATTGACCTAGGTACAAGTACAAACTTAACTGCTTGTTTTAACAATGGAAGTGGTGACTGGGATAGTAAGAATGGAAGCAACTATTACTTTGCATCTGCTGGAACTTACACAGTGAGCAACGGCACTATCTCTAACGGCGCTCCATACTAAGATACAGATTTGCATTTTGTTAGTGTTTCGTAAAATAGAAAAGGTATTCGCTCCCTGTCTAATGATAGATGGGGAGTTGAATACCTTTTCTTTTCGTATTATTTGGTCTTATTCTGGTTTGCCTGATTATGGCTCGTAGATTGTACAGAGTTTTTATCGATGTCTGGAATATCGCCATCACCATATTCTGAATTCCAGTCAAAGTCTAAATTGATTTTATTCTGCTCCTTGTTATTACGTTCATTCATAAAAAAACTCCTTCCTTATGCCATACCATAATAGCATGTTTAATATTAGTATGGCATAGGAGGGAGCTTTTTATAGGAAATTCTTAATCAAATTCATATTGAATGGTTAAGTTGTTGCCAATCGCCCTAATCTGGGCTTTCGCACCACATACAATTGGGAGCGATGGTGATAAATGACCTAGATCAGCATCCATAATAACAGGAACATCAAATTCACGAATCATAGACATAACCGCTTCATACTGATCTAGTCCAAATAGTTCCTGACCAAAACATAAGGGCCTTCCGATGACAAAACCTTTTACGTATTGGAACCAGCCAGCATTTTTCATTTGCCACATAGCACGTCGGATAGACATCACGTTCAAATCACAAGATTCTAGGAACCAGATAAATCCGTCCTCTTTGTATTGCTCTAAAAAGGCAGAAACCTTATCGTATCTTGTACCAGTAAGGTTTACAAGGCAGTCCATGCAGCCACCGATGAGACGACCTTCCATTTGAACATCACTGTCTGGGAACTTCTTTAAGACTTTGGGCTCTACCGCATTGTAAGGTGTAAGGGGATTCGTTTCATCTTTTAAAGAATCTTTCTCCCACGTATCATATCCCTCTAATGAGTTTTTCTGACCAGTTAATACTGCAAAAGCATCTTCAATAACTGGATGCCAAGGCTCCATACCAAAACTTGCAGCACATGGTCCATAGATAGATGCTGTGTCGCATATGGTAGTTAAAAGGAATGTCATGTTGGTATTATCAGAATAACCCATATACCATTTTGCAGGTGCTTCTTTGATTTTATCAAAGTCTGTGTAGTCAAGTGTTTCACACATTAGCTCGCCGCCACCACAGGAAATCAAGACATCATTTTGTTCTGAACAGTAGTAATCGGTTAATTCCTTACCACAGGCAGCAGGAGTATTGCTTATGCCAATACCAGAACCTTCGTAGCAGTTTGGACCTAGATCAAGTTGGTAGCCCATATCAGTAAATTTCTTTTGTGCATTTTCAAATGCTGTTTTATATGGTTCCATGTTGCATCCAAAAGAAGGGGCAACAAATCCTATTGTTCCATTGTTTTCTAAGAATTTTGGATATCTCACGCTTTGTACCTCTTTTCATTTGACTTAATATATAGTAGCATTTTAACATATTACACAATAATTTGATACGAGAATTTTCTTAATGGAAACTCATTAACAGAAAAAGACCTAGAAGTCAATATTCTAGATCTTTTTCATAGTAAAAGGTATCAAATATTAGATAATTGCTTAGTTAGGTGTGCCACAAATGATAGCACCATTTTTTATGATATAATTACCACGTTCAGTAAAGTAGTAGTTGCTTCCGTTTTTACTGTCCCAAGTACCAGCACCGTTATTGAAACAAGCTGTTACAGTATTCTCCTCATTTAATGGAATGGTAATGGCATAATAGCCGTTTCCTAAGCTTTCCATAGTCTTACCTGGTACAGCGGTCCAAGCCTCAGTACCTACACGAAAGTGACAGTTTACAGTAGACCAGGTAGGAGCGTAGTAGTATAAGGTTACGGTATCAGTAGAGTGAGCAATAGGTTCACCAGCTAGAATTTGACCTTTGTTAACGGTATATACGCCCGGTGCGTCAAAATAGTAGTTCTTGTTGCTATTGTTATCCCAAGCACCTGATCCGTTGTTAAAGCAGGCTGTTAAGGTTGATTCATCACCCATATCAATTGAGATACATTGATAACCATTATGTGCAGAAGCACTCATTTGTTCGCCCGGTGCGACAGTCCAGTTATTTGAGCCTGTTCTGTAATGTGCAAATGCTGTTTGCCAGTCTGTTTTATAGTAAAGAGTAATTTTATGATTTGAAACGGTTGGAATACCTTCTTTTACTGTACCATTGGCAACCACATAAGAACCTTTCCCAAAGCTGTAATTGGCATTGTTATTGTTATCCCAAGAACCATTGCCATCGTTAAAGCATGCGGTTAATTTTGTATCCATTCCTAAAGAAACGGTCAACTTTTTATAACCAGTAAATTCTGATTCCTCCATGCAAACGCCTGGAGCGTTTGTCCACGTTCCATCGCCTACTCGGTAGTGCATATATGTAGTTCCACTGGATTTGTAGTAAATCGTTGCAATATTTTCTATTGGTGGCGTATAAGATGGAGATAGGGAAGGCAAAATGGATGGTTCTAAGGATGGAAGAATACTTGGTTCTTCAGAAGGAACCTCGGATGGTGCAATAGAAGGCTGTGTGCTAGGTACTGCAGAAGTTGGAGTTGGACCACCATTACCCACTCTTGCAAGTTCACAAGTTAACACATCGGTATCTGCTTTTTCGGCTGAAGTAGAATCATCTGCTTCGTATGGATCAGATGCATGGTCGATCATACTTGGATCACAAGGGATCGAAGTAATTCCTGACTCGCCAAATGTTGAGATGTGCATAACACCGATTGAATTTTTCTCAAGATAAGAACGATCAATTCCTAAAGAAGAGAGAGGAATTGCCATTTCATACATTGTATCCTGATTGGCATCATGACCATATTCCATCATATCAACCCAATTAGAGTTGTCAGAAGCAAGTTCAGCTGGTGTATATCCTTCATAGCAGTTCTTTTTAATTCCCATAATTTTATCGGAAATGTGTCCGTCTCCGTAGGCGAAGGTAACGCCAGAAGTCTTAAAGGATCTACAGTATTCTGGTTCATAAGAGAACTGATTATGTTCATCCAATGAAAAAATAGCAGGGGTTCCAACACCTGGTTTGCTGGAAAAACTAAGAACGGTATCAACACCATTTTCGTAATTCAGTTTCAATCCCCAGATTCCTTTTGTACCAATCATGCCATTACCACTTTTATCTGGATGAATATCAAGAGCGATTACCTGTGGAATGTCGGCATTCCATGGTTTTCCGTTGTCGCTGATTGGATAGCCTTGTGCAGGGTCTATCACATCCGTAACGTTTGTGAATTCCCACATAAGATAAAGATTATCATTATCCCACGCAGAGTATAGTGCATATGTATCATAGACAGGACCTTCGTGAGTGCCTCGAAAAGCTCTCGCATCATCATTTGCCACGCCCTGTGCTATGAGCATTGAAGAGTTCCAGTCACTAAAATCTCCATCAATGGAAATTGTACTGTTTTTTCCATATCCAAATGGATTGGTTTTGTAGTAAGTAGAGCTAAATGAACTAGTGGCAGCAGATGTTTTCGTTGTACCGAAGCTGGTAAACGTACATAGTATCATTGCCAGTGTTAAGACGATAGCAGTCAGCTTTTTGCATCTTAAAATCGTATTATGCTGATTTACCATAATGAAACCTCCTTCAATTAATTTGTAATGAATAGTTGCTGGTAACGTTTGCAGTAAAATGGTAAGAAAACGTAAATCCATTAATATGTCGTAACGTTATTAACATTATTGTAAATGAAAACGTTACCATTATCAATTCGAAATATTTATAAAAGAGATACTATATATTAGTAGAATGTGACAGAAATAATGATAAAAAAGTGAAATAGTAAATGTTATTGAATTCGTTTAGGGAATCTACTATAATACAAACAGTTGCGTAAGTATAAGAAGACAACTTACAAAGGACTTTTGTAAGAAAGGTAAAAGCGGAGGAGTAATATGGAACAGAAACGAAAATTATTAATTATAGATGGCAGCTCTATGCTGGTAACGAATTATTTTGCAACACTGCCACCACAGGTAAAAATGGCCAAGACAGATGAAGAGAGAATTAAGAACTATCATCGCATTATGAAAAGTCCAGATGGAAGATATACCAATGCTGTTTTCACAACATTAAAGGCCGTAAAAGCAATTATCGATGGACCTTATGGATTTACCCACATGGCAATATGCTTTGATAAAACAAGAAATACATTCCGTCGAGAACTTTATCAGGAATATAAGGCGAATCGAAAGCCTACACAGGAGCCGTTAAAGGAACAATTTATCCTAATGGAACAGGTGTTCGAACAGATCGGCTTGAAGGTTTTATATAGTGATCAGTTTGAAGCGGACGATCTTGCCGGAAGTGTAGCCAAACAATTCAGCCCTGAGTTTGATTCAGTTCGTATTTTAACGAAAGATACCGATTATTATCAGCTTGCAGATGATAGTGCGAACATACGTTTGTGGATGCTGCAAACCAAAGAAGATACTGCGTTGGATATTATTAGAAGAAATACGAGTTATTTATTTTCAAATGAGACAGTGGAAGAGCATGTAAAGGAATTGTATGGTCATACTCCGAAAAACATTGTAGAGTTTACAGAGGAGTACGTGTTCGGTGAGAAAGGCGTCTATCCTGACCTGATAGTAGAATTAAAGGCAATTGAAGGAGATACCTCTGACAATATTCCAGGAGTGAAGAATGTATCTTCGGCAGCAGCTCCATTGCTCAATGAATATGGTAGTTTAGAAGGAATCTATGAAGCAATTGATGAATGTGAAGGTATTGCAAAGAAAGAAAAGGAACTGGCAACATTCTGGAAGGAAAAACTAGAGATTAAGCGTTCTCCAATCAAGTCAATGCTGGCTGGAAGAGAAAGTGCATTCTTGTCACGTGAACTGGCTCAGATTAAGACAGATATTGACCTTGGTATGAAGGTAGATGATATGATGATTCATGTGAATGAGAAGAAGCTTAAGGAAGTTTGTGAGGAACTAGGAATTAAGAAATTGAATTAGGTAACCGTAAATATGTAAGAGTAAGGGTGATCGTATATGAAAACAGTTGTAATCACTGGAAGTACTCGTGGCTTTGGTTATGAAATGGCAAAGATGTTCTTATTACAGAAATGCAATGTCGTAATCAGTGGCAGGAAACAAGCCACAGTTGAAGAAACATGTGAAAAACTTAGGAATGAGACCCAAAATACTAGCGTAAAAGGATTTTCCTGTAATGTAACAGACATAAATGCACTTGAAAAACTATGGAATTTTGCAAAGAGTGAATTTCAAAAAGTAGATATCTGGATTAACAATGCCGGTGTCAATCAACCAGATCGTTTCATATGGGAAATTGGCAAACCGGACATTGACCATTTGATAGACATAGATCTAAAAGGAACCGTTTACGGAAGCAAAGTTGCTATGAATGGTATGATACAACAGGGATTTGGTTTTATCTATAACGTGGAAGGTCATGGAAGCAACGATAACATAATAAGCAAGTTAAGTTTATATGGCACTACAAAACGAGCAGTTACCTACTTTACACAAGCACTAGCAAAGGAAGCAGAAGAGAGTAAGTCAGGTGTGAAGGTTGGGCGAATAGCGCCAGGTATCATGATTACGGACTTCCTTAGGAAACCTCTTGGGGGAGATAAGAATGAGATTACGTTGGATAATAAAACAGTAAAGGTGTACAACATACTAGGGGATTATCCTGAGACGATTGCACGATATGTAGTTAGAAAGATGCTGGTGAATACGAAAAATGACGTAAGAATTGTCTGGTTGACGAATCGGAGGGCAGCAGGAAGGTTTTTAAAAGGAATAGTAAAGAAGAGAAAATTGATTATAGAATGATATAATAAAATGGAAGCGATGAATGAAATGAGAAGGAGTTGGTTTGAATACTGACTCCTTTTTTTAATGCTTATATAGTTTATATTAGACATAAACCACTCAATAATGACATGTATGATATAGACATTATTTTCTAATATATGTATAATATATAGGGAAGTATTAATTTTGAAAGGGGATTACATTTTTATGGAAACTAATTTATTTGACGTGATTATTACAGGTGCAGGTCCTGCAGGGTTAATGGCGGCAAAAACTGCCAGAGAATTTGGACTAAATGTCTTAGTAATTGAGAAGTTTAAAGATTTTTCAGTCTTGCGAAGAGCATGTTCTGCACAATTTATATTAGATGATGATTATCAAGATGAGGAAATGAAGCTAGAAAATAATCAAATCTGCTTTACTAAAAATGATTTCAAAGTGAACTACGATGGAGATATCGTCGAAATCAAAAACAAGTATTACTTTTCTCCACATAAACATCGTATTCATTTTGCAAAATCAGACGGCTCAGCGTTTGCTTTAAAATTTGATAAAATTGTGTTGTTGCGTGGTTTATATGAGGAGTGCATATCCTTAGGTGTAAATTTCTTACTAGGCGCATTGGTGCATTCAGGAAAAGATTATGGCGATTATGTCTCAGTTGAAGTCATCAAAACTCTTGAAAAACAAACGTTTAAGGGCAAAAAACTAATTATTGCAGAAGGTGTTAATCCAACTGTAAGCAGTAAATTCGGTTTCACAAAAGAACGTATCCATTTCGCTACATCATTTGTACATAAGTTTTATCTTAAGGGTGTCACCGAATTTGAACCAAATAGCTGGAACCTTTTTTATGGAAAAGCCTATCATTCAAATGCTGCAATCATCGTTGGACCAAGTTTACTGGAAAAAGATATATTGGAGTTTACCTTATCTGGAGATGCAAAATTACTGCCAAAAGACATTTACAAAGAATTAATTGCTTCAGGTCCTCTAGCAAAACAATTGGAACATGCGAAAATAGTACAAACCCAAGGTTGTTGTGTGAAAGCCTATTCCTCACTAAAAGTGCCTTATAAACAAAATGTTCTAGTAATCGGCGATACTGCAGCATTTGTGGAAGTCGAAGTACAAGGAGGTTTTACATGCGGCTATCGGGCAGCGAAAGCTGTATATGATGAACTACATCAATTGCATGGATTTGAAAATTATACAAAATGGTGGCAGAAATCCTTTGAATTTAATGATGACGGATATTTACAGGTAGCACAAGGATATGCGTTAGTTCCAACCTATACGGATGATGAATTAGACTATTTGTTCGGATTAATTGAAAACGAAGTACTTGAAGGAACTTACAGTCAATATAAAACACCTAAACTTATTTGGGGTGCAATTCGGAAGCATTCAGAGAAGATTAAGGCAGAAAAACCTGATGTGTACCGTAAGATGGAAAAGATGAATGAGATGACATTGTCAGCTACGTTCCACAAAGAATAGTTGGTGAAAATGACATGGGCAAGTAAGAATGTCCCTTACAGTGACAGAGCGAACCACCAGTGTGAACTAGTGGTTCTGACTGAAAAAAGATTTAGAAACAGTGAAATTTAAATTTTGTACTTTTGATAAATGTACATCAGCCGACAACATTTGTCGGGGGAAGTGAAAGTGGAAAAATGATGGGGAGAGCCAAATTTGCTGTTATTACAGTAGTTTGGGTCTTTTTTTAGTGTAATAAGATTATCTTTTTTCCACTTTTTCTTGCATTGAAAGTGAAAAAAAGCCGTATAGGTGAAATGAAGTTGGAAAAAAAACGTATTTACGGTTTGAAAAGAGTTTTTGGTTAATTGAGTAAGTGAAAATGAAAAATTAAGTTATCTTTATGAAAGCCTAATTTTTCTCAAATTGTCTTGAACATAAGCATAAACTTATTAAATAAGATAATGGATGCCAAATTACGATTATCAACATTAATGCCTCTTTTTAATGATTACAAAAATACTAGTAAATGTAATAAATAAGTAGTATTATGTATGTATAACCAATTTCTACACTAACCGATACATATGACAAAAAAGTTTTAATCTGATAATGAATTTTTACGGTTATTTCTTTGGTTAATTAAATTATATTGAGGAGAGAGTTAAATGCGAAAATTTATAAAAATAATTTATTTATACCCAGTAGTAGAAATCAATAAAAAAAAGAAAATTTTAAAACTAACAACACCTATACAGAATTTGAATAAAATGGACTCAGAAGATAGAATACTAGAGCAATTGGATGGGAATATTCAATTAAAAAAAATGGAGTATGATGAAAGTACAAAAAGATGGAACTTATGCTTTCTGAATAATAGTAAAGATGCCCCATTCAAAAGTAAACTTTCCGATGATACAGATACCGCAGTTGAACTGGAAGACGATGAATATATCGGACAGGAATGTTGCGCAATTTATGATGAAAATTATAGTATTATGGCTTTTCAAAACAATCGGAAAGGAATTTCAGTTAATAAATTAGCAGCATTTTTCAGAAAGTTCACTGGTGAGACTCTTACATTTCATGTTATTACCAATAGTAAAGACTATAGTGAAATAAGAGAAGATTTAGATTATAAGAGTATAAGCATTAATTTCATGGATATAAGTAAATTAGTTGAAGACCAATCACCAAAAAAGGAATACCAATTGCTGTCTTCTTTAGCTACTGATTTACGCGCTGTGACGGGTAAAATAGAATTAGGGGTGGGGAGAAGCAAAAAATATTTAGATAAAGGGGGCGTAAAAACTCTCCTAAGTTTATTCAAAATGAATCAAAATATTATTGGAGGAGCAAAACTAAAAATTGTAGAAGACGATTGTATTCGTGAAATCGACTTAATAAACAATAAAATATTTAATAAAGGAAAGATAAATATTACTGAAGAAGACCCCAAAACATTCGATAAAATACTGTTTGCAATGAGTATGTGTTTCGATGGAGCACTAAAGAAGGAGTTGTTAGAAGTTGTTGAATATCTGTCTGAGAGTTAGGAGTATCGGGAGTGTGAATGAACGTGGTTCAATATATAAAGAATAATTTCGTAAGTTGTATCTTGGCAGGGATTATCTATATTATAATAATTTTTTTAGCATATAAATTGCCTTTAGTAAGAGCTTATATATTATTTGAAACAGAAAAAATACTATTTAAAGACCTTTTATGCATTGGTATAACAGTTTGGTCAATCATATATGGTGCAATAATTACATCAGTAACAGTTCTTTTATCTATGTGCAATACAAGGCTTATGAAGATGCTTCATAAATTCGATAAATGTAACTATTTAAAAGGATGTATACATGCGTCAGTCTTTGCTGGAATAGTAGGTATATTTATATTAGCATTTATTTATGCGGGATTAGACAATTGCAACTATTCATTTAGAAAACTTTTGTTATTCATTGCGATTGAGGCATTATTTATTTTTTATGAAAATAGCAAAACTATTATTAAACTTGTTATAAAAGAATTAATTTCTTCTTTAGATATGGATGACTCAATTACTAAAGAATCGAATTTTATAGGACAACAAAAAGAGAACATTCAGAAATAGTATGTTTAACACTGATAAACTTACTATTAGTTAATGTTATGTTGGATACTTAAGTTTATACTATCAGAGGGGTTGTTTTAATTGTTGCTTTTCTTAGCCCTTTAATAATGAATTTGAATGCGTAACGTATCCTAATACAAGAATTAACATTGTAAATAACCTCAAATAAATGTATAATATATATCGTTGTATTATAAAACAATATATGGTTATTAATGGATATTCATAAAAGGAGAATTATAAATGTACGACAAAAATTATTTTATAACTGCTCAACCAAACATTTATGGAAATAATGAATTGCGTGACCCTCAAATAAGAGGCTTTTATAAAGTATATAAGCATTTTATTATTGACAATCGAAAAGAGCATGCAATTGTTGTTCTTCCAACAGGCGTAGGCAAAACTGGATTAATTGGCTTATTGCCTTTTCATATATGCCAAGGAAGAGTGCTTATTATTACGCCTCAATTAACAATAAGGGACGGTATTGTTGATTCATTAGATCCTGACACACCAGGTAACTTTTGGAGTAAAAGGAAAATTTTTAGTAATATTAATGAAATGCCAACTTTAGTTGAGTTTGACAAGACACTGAATCGAGATGTATTAAATACAGCAAACATAGTAGTATTAAACATACATAAGTTACAATCAAGGCTGGAGCGTTCTCCGTTAAATTTCCTAGAGCCAGATTTTTTTGATATGATAATTATAGATGAGGCTCATCACTCAGCAGCAAATACATGGGTTGAGGCTACTAAGTATTTTAATAAAGCAAAAGTAGTCAAGTTGACGGCTACTCCAATAAGAACGGATGGAGTTAAATTAGCGGGAGAGTTAGTTTATAAGTATAGATTAAGTCAAGCTATGGCAAAAGGGTATGTAAAGTCGTTAAGAAACTTTGAGTATATTCCGGAAACATTGTTATTGACTATTGATAACGATGAAACAAAAGCTTATACAGTTGAGGAACTCATAGAGCAAGGCATTAAAGATGAAGATTGGGTAAGTCGATCAGTCGCATACTCTAAAGAGTGCTCCCAACATGTTGTCGAAGAAAGTATAAAATTATTAGAAAAAAAGCGTTCAGATGATTGTAAAATACCTCACAAAATAATAGCTGTTGCTTGTAGTATAGCCCATGCAGAACAGATAAAAGATATGTATATTCAAAAAGGTTTAAATGCTCAGGTTATACATAGTAATCAACCAACTGAACTTCAAGAACGAATAAAAAAAGATATAAGTAATCATCGAATTGATGTAATAATAAATGTATCCATTTTGGGAGAAGGTTATGACCATCCATATTTAAGTGTCGCAGCCATTTTTAGACCTTATCATAGTGAATTGCCATATGCTCAGTTTATTGGCCGAGTATTAAGATCTATACCTGCAAACGAAGTGGAAAAAGAAGATGATAATATTGCTGATATTGTTTCGCATAAAAATCTGTACCTACAAAAACTTTGGTTAAAATACAAGATAGAGATACAAGAAAGTGAAGTTATTAAGCAGCTACAAGAGAACAATGAATTAAATGATAATTCAAAAGATTCTGGAAGTAATTCATCTAAAAAAAGGACTACTAATGAATCAAATCTTGATATTGGAACCGCTCAGGAAAGTGGTTCTGGAATATTACAGGAAGATGTATATTTAGATACAGAATTAATTCGTATGCATAAAGAAAAAGAATTAAAGGAGCAAGTTGAAATAACTCAATTACAAAATTTATTACAAATCGGTTATGAGCAAGCTCTTTCTATTTACAAACAGACTAAGGTAAAAGCAAATGAAGGTATTAAACGGCCAGATTTATACTTTAAAAATAGAAAACATGAACTTGACACAGAAATAAGGGAGATAATTGTCCCTGAGTTAATCACGAAATACGGTATAAATCAACAAGATACTAATTTACAAGATTGTAGGCTATTTAAGCAAAGAAAATATAGTTACATAAAGAACCGCGGAAAAAACAATGGTGCTTATATAGCAATGTATTTTAACGCATACTTTAGGTACGAGATAGGAAAAGTGAGAGACCAATGGACTACATCTGATTATGATGTAGCATTTTCAAAGCTTGAAATTATCAAAGAGTATGTTGAGGAAGTGCTTTCTGAGTATATGCAAGAGAACAATAATGATGTATAATATATTTATAAAAATTAATTAGGAAGGTGTGTCTTATGGATACCAATATAAGAAAAATATATGAAATGATGTATTCACCAATACTTACACCATATAATTTACTAGAAAATGCAAAAATAGATAATTACTCATATGTCAAATACTATAAGGGAGAAGATGGTTTAATTTGTGAAATGCAATGTGATATGCAGGAAGAAGGCATAAAAGTATTTTACTACCACTTTGATTCTAAAGATTTTTTACAAAGCATATATATGGAAAGTAACAATACCAGAGAAAAAGTATTTGATAGAACTATAGAAATAAATAAAGCAAAAGAATGTTATTTTATAGAAAGAGAAACTAATAAAGAGCTTGTAGGATAAAGTTTAATTGGTTTCATCTTTTATAAAGGTCAATTATGAAAGTTAGAAAGTCATAATTGGCCTTTATTGAATTTATTTTCGATAAAGCACATGTTATACGCGTGGGTTACCTTTTGCTATTTTTGTTGTAGAAAAAGTAAGCTTTCAAGTTTGATGGTCTTGTCTACTAGGCTGTGAACTTCCTTTTTTTCATTAAACTACCTCATCCTGTTTGAGTATAATGCTACTGAGAGAACGGTATAAGGGTAGATCTAATTAATTCCATATAAAATTTTATCTTAAAACGATATTATCACCTTGACTTTACCCCCATAATTGACATAACCTTATAATCACAGCTAAATATGTACAAATAATTTCTTCAAAAGTAAAGAGATTAATTTATTTACACTGAAAGGAGGAATCATAGTTTGCTCCTAGCAGCAAAAAACACCACGACAAAAATAAACACAAAAAAATAGTACTGATTGCTCCCCGACCAAGAGTAACATCAATACTATCATTCAACGACTGGATGCACTTCAAACATCCTTTTGAACTGAGTATATCATAACAAAAGTTCAAAATCAAGAAGAAAAGTGCGTCAAGTTTATTAATTGACGCCTTTTTTAGTGTCCAGTCAATGTACGAAAGGAGAAATACATTGACAAAACAACTATACACACCTTTGGATATGCCCCGTGGCAGCAAATACGGCAGCGATTATTTTGTAGCCTACAGTTACAAACTCCGCCGTTCCATTAAACTTTACAGCAACTTAGAATACAAGAACTGGCTTACTCTAGAAATGAATCCAACAGTTAAAACCTTCTGTGAACAGCCCTATGAAGCCGAAATGCTTGTTAATGGTAAGAAGAAGCGTACTATTTTTGATATGTGGGTTTGTTATGCAGATGGAAAAGAAGAGTTCCAGGAGATTAAATATAGTACGTATCTAACTGGAACGGATAAATACTCGATACGAAGCCAAGAGCAGATACAGTTTCAGCAGAAATGGTGCAAGTTATGTAATATGCCTTATGTTGTCCGGACAGAAAAAGAGATTGAGACAGGTCAATGTCATTAAGTTAAGATGATTAAAATAGCAGAGTAATCGTATTTCAAA
>CALFNR010000170.1:0-6069 GCA_937903005.1 uncultured Lachnoclostridium sp.
ACTAACTGCTGGATTCTTTCGAGGTCTGGCAGTTATTTTTTGTACGAAAAAGGAGAAGCATAGAAGTAGGGAAATCAGCCAGTGGACTCAGATGATTAAAGAAACCAGCAAAGCGGACTTACTGTTAAGTGCATAGAACAGTAATATCCAATTGAAAAGTTTATATTCATAGTAATTCCTTTCTGAAAACGAATGCACATCTATTTCATGTCATATTTCCAAGGTTTGATTACTAGTAAATTAAATTTTAGATGGATTATGAATGGATGACAATGACAAATAAAGGTGAAAATAGGTGACTAAACAGGAAGAACTCTTGAAATTGGATTTTTGTAACCTTAAATGAATTACTGTAATTGCTAAATTATGCATAATATGATACGATATATCTATAAATATGGTAGAATTCTGTAAAAATACAAAATGGTTTGGGGAGTGGAAGTCGTGGGGGAACTGATTTATACAGGTATTCTGATTGGTATTAATATTGTTGATCCTATAGCGGTTGACTGGTTTTTTTCGAAAATTGCACAGAGGAAAAATGGAAGAGCAGGATTTCGAGTGATTGCCTTGCTTGGAATAATTGGGTATGTTGTGGCGCAGCCGTTTTTGTTAGAGATGTTTGCGAAAAATGCAGAAATTTCATATCTGATAAATAATAGTCTTATTTTACTGAAAGTCTTTTATGTTGTTGGATTTTATGATATTTCTAAAAGAAAAGCATTTATCTATCTGGTTATACAGTTTTTCATTAATACAGTAGCTGAATACATATTAACAATTCTGTTAATGGTTTTGTCACAGTTTACTCTTTATTTAGTATCTGGAAATAATTTAATAAAGCTGATTGCAATATTGGTTATGCAAGGAATAAGTATTTGGGTGCTGGCATTTTTAGTAAATGTGGACAAACAATACGGTTGTGCTATCGATAATAGTAGAATTTTTCTTATGGTTTTTTTGAGTTTTTTAGTAGACGAGCTCGTATTGGGCGTTCTGTTTTGTAAGTCTTATGAGCAAGGGAATTCAATATTTTTTATAGGAACGTTGATTGTTCTCGTATATGAAATAGTGATTTTATTGTATTCATCCTATTACATTGTGAAGTATAAAAAGAAGGAACAGGAATATCAAGAAGTTATAGAATTTACCGATAAGCAAATTACAATGTTAAATCATACACAGGAAAAAATCAGTAAATCACAAAAGATTATTCATGACATGACTAATCACTTAAGCACGCTTCAACTAATGGCGGAGAAGAATATGATGAATGAAATCATCCAATATGTACAAAAATTAATTCCTGAGGTAAAAAGAGGGAGAGTCACAGACGTTACAAACTCGATTTTAGCTGTGATTCTGTTTGAAAAAAGAGCAAAAGCGAAACAGCATGATGTTGACTTGGAATGTGATATTCGTGTGGATGATATCAAAATGCCAATGCATGAATTAAATTCGATTCTTAACAATGTAATTGACAATGCCATTGAAGCAACGGAAAAAGTAAAAAGCAAAAAAGAAAGAATTGTCGAGTTTTGCGTATATGTGAAACAGAATAACTTAGTGATGGAATGTATTAATCCTTATGTAGAGGAACCAAAGATAGATAGTATGGGCGTTTTTCTTACAAGTAAGTCCAATAAATATAGTCATGGAAAGGGGATTGGAATTATCTATGACTACGTTTTGCAAAATAATGGGGATGTTGATATTCGCTATCGTGATGGGAAATTCAGTATAAGGATAATTTTACCAGATGAAATAGCAGTGTTAGAATGAGAGGGAAAGTCGGGATGTTATTAGATGTACTGATCGTAGAGGATAATGATATTTTTTTAAATGTGAATTTGAAATACATACAGCAGTTTGCCAGCAAATACAGTGTTGGGTTGAATGTAAAATCTTTTTCTTTTGCTGGAGAGAACCTTGGACAGTTTATTCGGGAAAATCGTATTGATGTTGCTCTTTTGGATATCGAAGTAGGAAAGAGAAATGGTATTGCAATTGGAAGAGAAATTATAAGGTATCATCCCTTGGTAGATCTTATTTTTATTACAGCATTTGGTGAAAATATAAAAAAGGCAAATAAGTTATCACCAGTTGGATTTCTTGATAAACCAGTTGATGCGAAAGCGTTTGAAAAAATATTTTATCGTGTTCTTATGGAAAAATGGGGAAAGGAAAGTATGGAAAATAGTAATGCGAAAGTATTGACGGTTAGAAGGAATCGTGAGAATATTGAATTAAAGGAAAGTGAGATTCTTTATATTCGAACAGACGGACGAAAGATACTTGTTGCAACAAAAAACGGTCCTATTTGTATTAATGGAACAATTGCTGCTCTAGAGAACGAAGTATCGAATACCTTTGTTCGAGTATGTAGAGATACCATTGTAAATAAGCGCGAAGTAATTAGACTGGTAAAAGGCTGCATAACCATATCAAATAATGAGAATCTAGCGATTCCAACCTTTAAACATAAGGAAATTGTTCAAAAAATCAGATCTTAAAAGGAAATGAAATAGAACGGAAAGGAGGGATGATCTTGAGAAAGAATATAACTTTGCATCTCTGCAAAAAAATGGTGGAAGCAAATCTAAGTAAAGATGTGAATAGCGCTTGTCGATTTTGGATATATCAAGACAAAGTACCTGAAAAGGTAAAAGAGAAGTTTCGCAAAGAATGATTTGTAATTCGACGTAGAAGTAAGGATAAAAAGCATGGTGATATCAAATCATGCTTTTATCCTTACTTCTATAATATGGAAAAACCGAACTAACCCCATCTAACTCTCCATTTCATCCCACTTTCTAACATACATCATACAACATTTCTTGAATCATCACAAACAAAGTATATAATTGCATATGGAAAGCACAACAGCACATGTTTCTTAGTTCTAAAAACAGAACTACAAAACATACAAGCTTCGCATAAAGTGCTGATGTGCCGACCTGTAATACATAGACAGCGATGCGGACAAGTATTTCAGTGGCAGGAAGAAAGATTCGACGTTTGTTGCCCTTGTCCTATGCGCAGCCCCCTTTTGTGCATGGGACATATGTATGTTAGGAAGAAAGGACTTGATAGAATGGGAAGAAAGAGAGAATTAACGCCGTACGGAAAAGAAGTCAAACACAGATTGATTGAACTGAATAAGACACAAGTTGATCTAGCCGAGGAAATTGGAACCTCCAAACAGTATCTTGGGAAAATCCTGTTTGGGGAACGAGCTGGTACGATGTATTTGGATAAAATAGCGCAAGTGTTGCAGCTTGATTAGAAGTAAAAGGCAGCTAATGGAGATGCACAAGAGAAAAATTGTAAATTATGAGTGGGGGAAAAGCAGTAGAAATGTAGTTATCGAAATTCTACTGCTTTTTGTGGAAATTATGTTAATTTACACTACCATATGAATCCAATGTCGAAAAACATCATAAAAGTACCTTCAAATTACATTTACAAATGTCAACATCCATGCTATACTTAACGGCGTACATATCTATTCAATCTAAGCTAATTCAATTCATTTTTGAACCCAAACGATTATATAATATGCATTATTATTTATCTGCCATTCTATACTTTTTGGCAAGTTTACAGTGCTTCTGATGTCATTCTGCCATATGTCAGATAGAGAAAAATCTGTTGACAACCAAAGAAAAGTATATTACTATTAATACAAACAAGAACATTAGTTCGGATGTGAAGGAGAATATTATGATTAAGGACGAGAACAAAATGAAAGCGCTAGAATCCGCTTTATCACAGATAGAGAAACAATACGGTAAAGGCTCCGTTATGAAATTAGGCGACACAAGTGCACATATGAATATCGAGACAATTCCAACAGGTTCTATTAGTCTGGATATTGCACTAGGACTTGGTGGTGTACCAAAGGGACGTATCATTGAGATTTATGGACCAGAATCCAGTGGTAAGACAACGGTAGCACTTCATATGGTTGCAGAGACACAGAAGAGTGGTGGTATTGCAGGATTTATTGATGCAGAACATGCCCTTGATCCTGTTTATGCGAAAAACATAGGGGTTGATATTGATAACTTATACATTTCCCAGCCAGACAACGGGGAACAGGCGCTAGAGATTACAGAGATGATGGTACGTTCTGGTGCTGTTGACATTATCATTGTAGACTCCGTTGCTGCTCTTGTTCCAAAGGCAGAGATTGATGGGGATATGGGTGATTCCCACGTAGGTCTTCAAGCTCGTTTGATGTCTCAGGCATTACGTAAGCTTACTGCAATTGTAAGCAAGTCAAACTGTGTCGTAATCTTTATCAATCAGTTACGTGAAAAAGTTGGTGTTATGTTCGGCAATCCAGAAACAACAACAGGTGGTAGAGCGCTTAAGTTCTATTCCTCCATTCGTATGGATGTAAGAAGAATTGAAGCCTTAAAGCAGGGCGGTGAAGTTGTTGGCAACCGTACAAGAGTAAAAGTTGTTAAGAATAAAGTGGCGCCTCCATTTAGAGAAGCAGAGTTTGACATTATGTTTGGTAAAGGAATTTCAAGAGAAGGAGATATTCTTGATTTGGCTGCCAACGAGAATATAATCGTAAAAAGTGGTGCATGGTATGCGTATAATGATGCTAAGATTGGTCAGGGACGTGAAAATGCAAAACAGTATCTAAAAGAAAATCCACTTGTATTCTTAGAGATTGAACAAAAGGTACGTGAAAAGTATAACTTAGTGCCTGGTACAGGAGAACTTCCAGAAGAGGAAGCAGAGAAGAATCCAGGTGAAAAAAAAGAAGACAATAAAAAATAATACTTTTGCAAATACGCAGTAATATAAACCGATTTAAAGTCGAATAATTTCTTTTTCAGAGATACCTAGAAAGCAGCAGATTGTATGCTGTATATCAGGTGGTCTACTGTAAAGACAATGGATTTTAAGTCGGTATTTTTAGAGGTAAATATGTATATTATTCATACAGAATCCATTAATACTAAGAAAACGAAAATTACATTTGATAATGGTGTAGAGTGTATCTGTTACCGTTCAGAGATTCGAAAATTTGATTTGGAACAGGATACTGAGATTAGTGAAGATGCTTATGAGGAATTTATGAACGACTATGTAGGGAAACGTGCTAAGAAAAAAGCGATGGATTTACTTATACGGTCCGACAAGACAGAAAAAGAGTTAAGGGATAAGTTAAAGCGAGAATGTTTTCCAGAGTTTCTTATAGAAGAAACAATTGCGTTTTTGCATTCCTATCATTATATTAATGAAGATAATCATTTGGAGACTTACATTCGGTATCATGGAAAGGGAAAAAGCCGTACACTTTTAAAACAGGAATTGAAGAAAAAAGGGTTTGACAGCGAGAAAATTGGATACTATTTAGATGAGTATCACGACGATCAGGAAGAACTTCGTTATCTCATTAGGAAAAAAGTTTCAAATTTATCAGAGATGACTCCAAAAGAGAAGGAAAAACTGTTTATGCAGTTATATCGAAAAGGTTTTTCACCCTCTGATATTAGAAGAGAGATAGAATTCTTACAGCCGTAAATTCATACAATGAACTTAGATAAATTGAACACGATATCCAGTATTTGGCAGAACTATTGACGTTTTGCATAAATTGACGGTATCGTTACTTGACAATACAACCAAAAAAGTATAAAATTTATATGTTGTATTTATGTACAATGAAAACTTAATAAGGAGGTGCTCCTGTGGGTGATGTAGTTAAAGTAGTTGTAATAGCGCTTGTTGTAGTTGCTGTAGCAATCTTTATTACATGGAAAGCTGCAATCTCTTATCGAATCAAATTTGTGGAAAGCAAAGTCGGAAGTGCTGAAGAAAAAGCTAGGGAAATTATTGATGAAGCTTTAAAAACAGCGGAAACCAAAAAGCGAGAAGCTTTATTAGAAGCAAAGGAAGAGTCACTTCGAACAAAGAATGAATTAGACAAAGAGATTAAGGAACGAAGAGCTGAATTGCAACGCTATGAAAAACGTGTCACAACTAAGGAAGAGACTTTAGAGCGTAAGACAGATGCCTTAGAGAAGAAAGAATACAGATTATCTTCAA
>CALFNR010000171.1:0-5616 GCA_937903005.1 uncultured Lachnoclostridium sp.
AACGGTGTAAGTATAAAGTATATATAAATCAAGTACTTATAAGATCATAGGCATGATCTACCTTAATAAACGATAACAATATTCTGATTAAAAAAATATTAAAATTCGTAATTTTTCAAAGGTTAATACGCAACTATGATATTTAAACTTATAAAAAACGCATACAATTTATTAGATAGCACATTAGATTATTACGCAGTCAAAGCTAATAAAATGGCACAGGATGCCAAAAAACAACAAGAGATCGAATCTAAAAAAAATGAAATTAAATTCAAAAAAGAATTAGAAGAAGTATTGTCAACATATGAGGATTTATGTATTGATATCAAAGATCCTATAACAGGACAAATGCGTAAAGAAACTACATATGAATGTAGTCTTAGAATAAAAAAAGAACACGACGAATTTATAAAAAAATATATGAACATTGATATAGACAAAAAATAATTATTTATTCATAACTTTAAAATATTTAAACTGCATATAATATATTTATCAAATAATTCAATACATATAACACTAAATTTGTACATTGTACTCTCAAAAAAAAATAATACTGTCGCACAATATCAAATACCTTGTAAAAACAGATTAGCACAATATTTATTAAGTAAAAATCAAAATGAAAGTACATTATTTACCAGAACTAAAATAGTATTAAATGAAGTTAAAATATTTATTATATACATTCACAAAAGTGAATATTTTACTAATTTTTAATTATAAAAATAATTATGTTAAAAACAGATTTGGAAACTTTTGAAGCATATAAAAGAAAAATTCAAAATCTAAAAGCACCTTCCCTAAATTTATTTACTGAAATAGCACAATATTTTATCAATAATAAAAATCGACATACTCCATGGCTATGTGAAGGATTAAACCACGGCACCGAACTTTTAACAAGTCAAGAGCAATTAAACTGCTACCTTTGTGCTTATCAGAAAACGCATCAAGATAAGCTCAACTATGCACTAGAATCATTTCCATTTACAAATATCAATTCTGATTTTGAAATTATTGATTGGGGCTGTGGACAAGGTATAGGCACAGTATCGTTACTAGAATTTCTAGAAAAAAACAATCTTTCATCAAAGATTTTACCACTACTAAAAAAAATTATATTAGTTGAACCATCATCACAAGCATTAGAACGTGCAAAACTACATGTTTTTTTAAAAATAAAAAATAATTCCAATATTTCTATAGAAATAATTAATGATTTCTTACCAATAAAAGCAAACAATATAAAAAAATTAAAAAAAAATCCAGCTACAACAATTATAAATATATTTTCAAATATTCTTGATATAGAAGCAATCGATTTAAAAGCTCTTACATCACAAACAATTATTTCCAAATTAAATTATTATATATGTGTAGGACCATGTAATGCAGGAGAAGAAAGAATTGATGTTTTTTCTAATTATTTTAATCTAGATCAAAAAGATATAATTTTAGATAAAAGAACTACTCAGCTTGGCAAATATTCCACTGGAAGATGGTATACCGCGAAAGCAAAAGTTTTCTTAGTAAACACAGACAAAACATCTATCCCACTTCAGCAATATTCATATTATATCCCATTTCAATTGCATGCTGGCTATGCATTAGATTTTGTTTTCGATTACCTAAAAATAAAAGAACATATCCATTATCATAACTTAAAACAGCTTAATACATTTGAAGTATTAGCACCATTTGATATTGCCGCCAAGGTCACTTATGAAATTCATCCTATCTATGCAGTTTTATCAAATATAATAAGTAGAGGGAACTGTACTAAGGCCAGTCCATATATACACGCAGAATTTAATAAAATTCTGGCTTGTCTCAATAAAGATAATAATTTAGGGAGTATCCATTATTTACTAAAAAACAATATAAATATAAGTGATTATACCGATATTCTCGAAAAAACTCCGTTAGCAATAGCAAGAATACAAAAAGTTTTGTTGGAAGCCTTAATATGTAGAAAATTAACATTGACAAAGACATGGAAAATTCTTGTAATTGAAAACGATGTTCCGTGCGCAGCATTGGCTTTAAAAGATCTTGAACAAATGTTTTACCATTTAACATCCTTATCAAAGGAATATCAAAATCTTAAATGGCCTAAAATTGATCTTTCAATTATTTCAAATAAACATCCAAACTCTTTATTTCATTTAAATTCAAAAGTATATTCTGAAGAAACCAATTCACTGACTCAAACAGAATACGATATAGTATTAGATATCTCAATTGATGAATTCTGTAAAGCTGATACAGTAAAATTTACAAAATTTAAAGCAAAAAACGGATGCTATTTTAATATTAGGTCAAGTATTGAAATTTATTCAAATAATAGAATATTAACAAGTAATAGAATAGAGTATAAGCCTCTGGTAAATAAGACCACAGATGGAACATATCAAAGAATAGAAGAAAATGTATCGCATTTAAAATATTTCCTTAACTTAATATTTAGAAAAATCGATTTTAGAGACGGTCAGCTACCAATACTTGACAGAGCAATGCAACTCAAGACAGTAATAGGTTTATTACCAACAGGTGGCGGTAAATCTCTTACTTATCAAATTGCTGGAATGCTACAACCAGGTGTTTCACTTATTGTCGATCCGATTGTATCTTTAATGAAAGACCAAGTTGATGGGTTGGTATCAAATGGAATTGACAACAGTGCCTCTTTGAATTCAAAAGCAACAGCTGAAGAAAAAAAAGAAATTTGTTCTAGAATGGCTGAAGGAAAATACCAGTTCATTTTTCTGTCACCAGAACGACTATGTATAGAAAATTTCAGAACTTTATTAAGTTCCATGTATGAAGCAAAATTCTATTTTTCTTACGGCATTATAGATGAAGTCCACTGCGTTTCCGAATGGGGACACGATTTTAGATTTTCTTATTTACATCTTGGAAGGAATTTATATACATACGTATTACCTAAAAAAGGTAAAACAGAATCAGAATCACATATTTCTTTATTTGGACTCACTGCTACTGCTTCGTTTGATGTTTTAGCAGATGTTGAAAGAGAACTTTCCGGAAACGGCGCATTTCCAATAGATGCCGATACAACTGTCAGATACGAAAATACAAATAGACTAGAACTTCAATACAGAGTTATAAAAGTAGAACATACAGGAAATATTAGGAACAAATGGGATCTTTATAAAGAAAAAAATCAAATGGTTCCATATATTATAAATAATATAATGAAATCATCATTAGATGAATTGGAAAAACCAGAAGAAATAAAAAAAATAAAGCAAAGATTTATTGAACGTGAAAATATAACTCAAGAAAAAATTATTAAAAAAATTAATGAGGCTTCACTAGAAACGCCTGTAAACTACGATTGGTATGAGGATCCTTCTGAAAAAATTGGTGCCATTGTATTTTGTCCACATAGACAAGGATCATTGGGACCATATGATAGCCCAAAAAATGATGGAATTGTTTCTACAATAAAAAATTCAATTAACTGTGACCATATCAGTTGCTTTGTTGGCGGAGATGATCTAACTGCTCAGGATGAGTTTGTCAGTAATAAAACAAATATTATGGTTGCAACAAAAGCATTTGGTATGGGAATTGACAAACCAAATGTGAGATTTACGCTAAATGTATGTCACTCCGGTTCATTAGAAGCTTTTGTACAAGAGGCAGGACGTGCCGGCAGAGATCAAAAAATGGCTTTGGCTATAATTTTATATGATCCGACCCAAGTTCCGGAAAAAAACAATGGAAATACAGAGTATTGCGCCGTAGATGTGGGAATTCATAAATTTTTCTATAATAACAATTTTAAGGGGAAGAATTTTGAAAAAAGAGTGATGTATTACATGATGACAGAACTGGACATGGAACTTGAAGAACCAGAAAATATAACTTCTCCTAAATTAACTACAGTTGCCGGTTTCATAAAATCTTTGGAAAAATGTCCAAATGGAGCAACGATTTCATGTCAATTTTCATACAACAGTACATCAAGATCTTTTTACATATTAAATCAAAAACTAATTGCTCATGGATTACCTCAAATAGGTAATAACTATGGATCTACTAAAGAAAAGAACGATCAAGAATACGCTGCAATTCTGTCAAAAACCATCTATAGAATGTGTTGTATAGGCTTAATTGACGATTATACACAAGACTATAGCAATAAGACATTTAAAATAATCGCTCGAAAGAAAGGTGAAGGGGAATATTTTAAGGAACTAGGTAAATATTTACGAAGATATTATGCTGACGACAGAGTACAAAACGAATTAAACAAGGCATACATCTATAGAGGACAGAACGAAATACAAAAATGTCTTGGTTATTTAACTGATTTTGTTTATGAAAAAATAGCCACAAAGAGATGGCGGGCAATTAACGACATGGAAGCTTTCTGTAGCGAAGCCGTAACTAGTGATTTGAACTGGCTCGACACAAACGAAATGCTGAAAGACCATCTTTATTATTATTTTAATTCAAAATTTGCCAGAAGTAATTACACTGCATCTGATGGAACAGAATATTCACTTGTAGACGATACCGAAAGAGGTAAAGTGGCCAGTTTTGATCTAGTAGAAAAATATATGAAAGTATCTGATGATAAAATTATTTCAGACGGTACACCTAAGGAAAACGTAAAACATCTGCAAGGTGCAGTACGACTGATCAGAAGAGCTGTCACAGAAGAAAATCCTGCATTAGATTTACTTAATTCTTACTGCCTGTTATATAACAAAACTGGAAAAAACAAAATGTTACATAGAGAATTAAAGGACAGTTTTGTTAATGGTTATATTGAATTTTATAACAGAACTAAAAACAAAAATGATTTCTACTCACATATTGAAAACTATATAAAAACCATCGGTCCTGATGGAATTGGGATCGCTTCAGGAGATGATTTTGATACTCTAAAAAATTGGGTTATTGAATCAGAATTACAGATTCATTTAAAATGGTTAAAATCTTTTGCAAATAATTTTACAATTTAATCAGGTAATAATATGGATAACAGAGAATTATTAAATTCATTATCAGAATTAGAGCAAAATCTACAAAAAGTATCTTCGGCATCAGAAATGGTAAAAAAAACTGCTGAAGCTTATACAAATATCGCAACGAGTGTCGGAGATTATTCAATAGAATTATCAAAAATAAACAAAACTATCAAAACAATCTCTACAACAATAAAAACATTATCAGTCGATCTTTCTGGAAATATAGATACAAACATTACAAAAATCAGTGAATCTGTTGCTCATAATATTGATGATCTTAATATTAAAGTAACGAAAAACTTGGACAATTTTCAAGGGAACCTTGAAGATGATTTGGCAAGAGTAAAGTCATCACTTAATAAAATAATTGAGTCAACAAATGATTTCTCAGATAATTTTACTAATGGTATAAAATCTGACATCTCAAAATTGAATAATTCTATTGAACAAAATATAAGTGATCTTAATAAAAAAACAACATTTAGTCTTAGTCACTTAGATGATCAAATTCAAGTAAATTTATCTAAATTTAATAATTCAATAGATCAGGATATTTCTCAGATTAAAGAAAATTTTGATACTTGTTTAAAAGATATACAGAACAAAATAT
>CALFNR010000172.1:0-5616 GCA_937903005.1 uncultured Lachnoclostridium sp.
CTTCCAGGTCAAAAGATTCGTTTTTCCGTAAATAAAATCAGAAGTGGAAAAGCAGAAGGCCGTCTGTTGGAAGTATTAGAGCCATCTGAGTTAGAAACACGAGGAGCATTATGTCCTGCGTTTGGACCTTGTGGTGGCTGCAGTTATCAGACAATCAGCTATGAACAGCAGTTGGAAATGAAACTTGGTCAGGTAACAGACTTGTTAAATCCAGTGGTATCCGATTATGAGTTACTTGGAATTAAAGGTAGTCCAAATGAGTGGGAATATCGTAATAAGATGGAATTCTCATTTGGTGATGAATTTAAAGAAGGCCCACTGGCGTTAGGCCTTCACAAACGTGGAAGTTTCCATGATATTGTAAATGCAGGTGAATGTAAAATCGTAAATCGTGATTACAATATTATATTAAAGTGCATACTTGAGTATTTTTCAGAGAGAAATGTGGATTTCTACCATAGATTATCTCATACAGGTTATCTTCGCCACTTGTTAGTGCGTCGTGCAGTAAAAACAGGTGAGATTTTAATCAGTTTGATTACGTCTTCGCAGGAAGATGTGGATTTAGAACCTTTAAAAGAGAAACTTCTAAGCTTATGTCCAGCGGTGACTGGTGGGGAAGCGAAAGAAGGCACTACGTTAGAAGGTAAAATTGTTGGAATTCTTCATATTGAAAATGACAGTTTAGCAGACGTAGTACAGAGTGATAAGACTACGATTCTTTATGGTCGTGATTATATTATGGAAGAACTTCTTGGGCTAAAGTTTAAGATTTCTACATTTAGTTTCTTCCAGACTAACTCTTTAGGGGCGGAAGTTCTTTATAGTACAGCAAGAGAGTTTATCGGGGAAACTAAGGATAAATTGATATTCGACTTGTATAGTGGTACTGGTACGATTGCACAGATTTTAGCACCTGTTGCAAAGAAAGTTGTAGGTGTTGAAATCGTGGAAGAAGCAGTTGAGGCTGCTAGGGAAAATGCAAAGCTTAATGGACTGGATAACTGCGAATTTATAGCGGGTGATGTGCTTAAGATGCTTGATACTATTGAGGATAAGCCGGATCTGATTGTGTTAGATCCTCCTAGAGACGGTATTCATCCAAAGGCATTGTCACGAATTATTGATTACGGGGTAGACAGGCTTGTGTATGTGTCTTGTAAGCCTACTAGTCTGGTTAGAGATCTTGTGACGTTGCAGGCTAGAGGGTATAAGGTTGAGAAGGTCTGTTGCGTGGACATGTTCCCGCAGACGGTGCATGTGGAGACGGTTGTTCTTTTGTCCCAACAAAAACCAGATGACACGATAGAGATCGACTTAGACTTGGACGAGCTGGATGCGACCAGTGCCGAGTTGAAAGCAACCTATCAGGAAATCAAAGATTATGTGCTGAAAGAATTTGGCTTGAAGGTTTCAAATTTATATATTTCTCAGGTAAAACGTAAATGTGGAATTGAAGTGGGAGAAAACTATAACCTTCCAAAATCAGAAAATGCAAGAGTTCCACAATGCCCGAAAGAGAAAGAAGATGCTATCAAGGCTGCTCTGAAATATTTTGCGATGATCTAAGAACATCGCTGATTTCAAGGAGGAATAACACATGAAAAGCACATTTGAAAAAATGGGTGGAACCTACACACTTGGAGCAGACGGAATTTACTATCCGAATCTTGTCAGTACAGATGAAGAACCGCATTATGGGAAATATGGAATGATGCGGAAAACATATCTGAAAGAGCATCGTCCGGCAATGTATTCACTGTATATGTTGGAAGACAGACTGGTGGAACATCTGAATCTTGTGGACGATGAAGCACAGGAGAGAATGGATATTCTGGTACCTCAGATGATGAAGAAGCAGGGGATTACAGAAGAATTGAAAGCTCGTGATCAGATGGAATGGGTCAGAGTGGTAAATAATATGCGAAATGCTGCAGAAGAGATTGTGTTAAAAGAATTGGTGTATATTTAAAGTGTGGAAAGCTCCTTCGGGGGCTTTTTGCTGTTTATAAGATAATTTCTGTTGGAGATTTTGATTTAACGGTTTGATTTATAAAACTGGCAATGATACAATTAATATAATTTGAAAGAAAGCAGAGTGAATTATGAGTGAAAAGTTATTGATTGTTGAAGCTGACAAAAAATTAAATGATGGAATACGTCTGGCTTTAAAGAAAGATGCTTATTTCTTTTATCAGTGCAGAACCTTGCAGGAGGCTAGAGAAATCTTGAAAAGGGAAGATATCACATTGGTTTTATTAGATGTGAACTTGCCGGATGGAAATGGCATTGATTTTGTAAGAGAGATCAGGAAAAATAGTCAGGTACCGATTATTCTGCTTACGGTAAATAACATGGAAGTAGGTATTGTGACAGGATTAGAAGCTGGGGCGAATGACTGTATTACGAAGCCATTTAGTTTAATGGTTCTGCGTGCAAGAGTGTCTGTGCAGCTTAGAGATAAAGAACGTACTATCAAATTATCCTAAAAACATCTAATAGGAGGGTAAATGCTAACCATGATAAATAGAGAAATATTTACAGAAAGTCCAGAAGATGATTTGTGGCGAGAACTACTGCAATACTCATACCGGGCGAACGTTTCAAGATATTTAAAGGAACATTCCTTGGATGAGGATGAAGATACAATAAACACAATTATTGGGTCTTTCCTGCAGGCAAATGAATATTTTAAAGCAAGTAAGAGTGCAAATCTTCAGATATCGCCGCTACTTTTGTATTATGGAGCAACTAATCTGCTATTGGGATTGACTTCATTGATGACAGGTAAGAGACCTGAAATAAAAAATCATGGCATGACAGCAATAGATTCTACAATAAGTACATATATCGCAGAGGCTAATGTTGTTTTTGGAGATCCTAATACTGGAGGTATACATCAATTTGCGAGAATATTAGGGTTCGAAAAGGATTTGACAAAGTGTGGTGAATGGAAGATGATGGATTTCTTATCATCTATTGTTGAAATCGATCAGGATTATAGAAAATGTTATGCACAAGAAAATGGTAATACGCTTCTTCTTGACCTTTTTAATACACCAACGGGAACAATCGAACGATTATATTTAAACAAAGATAAGGTTGAAGCTATTGGTGCAGTTCTAAATAATGTTGAGGGTTTTGATAAAAATTATCTCCCGCCGCAAGTAGGACATGAACGTGAATCAGACAGGGATTATCTTATCTTAAGGAAAAAGATGGCAGGAAAAGACATTAAAATGATTTCCTTTTCCGGACAGCCTTACTTACAAGCTGGTATTATAAAGAATGGACAGTTGATTACATTGCCGCCTTTGTTCAATATGTATGCAGCGCTCTTTATTATGGGATCGCTTTGCCGTTATCATCCAGAAAAATGGGGACCATTTGTATTGAATGATGAAACTGGCGAACGACTCCTGTTTGAGAAATTCTTGTATTTATCAAGAAGAATTATACCGAATATCGTTCTTAACCTATTAAATAACGATAATGTGGTTTATGTTACTCAAAAATACTCAATTAATGAAACCATTAAGCATGTGGGTGAACATGAGATAAAAGAACTTATACAGAAAGAACTATATGCTGCAGAAGAAAAACGTAGATTAAAGAGATAATTAAGGTGGTGATAGCAGTGGATTTTAGATCTGAAGTATTCAAATTATGCAAGGCAATACAGAAAAGAGTAGAAACAAATATTGTCAACGATACATATCTAAGGCTTTTTACTAGCAAATCTGAAGAATGTGTGATACCCCAATATTCAATGTTTCATGAGGCGGCAAAACACGGAAATAACCAGTTTTATGGATATCTTTATGCTAATGAACATACGGATGATTATAAGACGGTATTACAAGGGATTACACCATTACCTGATAAGGACATACAGATATTTGCAAGAGCACATGCCACTATTTACGCTCTTATAAAAGAATGTGTTAAGGAGTTAGAGATTTCAAATCCTAAGATTGCGAAGGCATTGGACCCATATAGTAAATATAGACCTATAACTGCACCTGCAGGAGTACCTTTCTTAGCCGAAAAGGAATATGAAAAAGCTGCGGAAGCGTTTCGAGAATCCAAACTATACAAAAAACTGATTAATTCATCGATTAATGCTCTCGTTGAAGAACTTAAACCTGAGGACATATATACTATGTTTATGGTTCTCGAGAAGGAGATAGTAGCGTGTCCTTTAGATGTAGTGCCAGAAAGTATTAAACCACTAGAAAAATGTTTGGTAACAAAATTTGAAAAAATAGAAGAAATATTACTAGCTGAAACATTGATGATTTTCGCTCTTCAAAAATCATTGGAAAATGCTTGTAGTCTGTTGTATACAGCTTTAATTGGAGATGATTTACGTGTGTTTAATAACCACAATATATTTAATATTGATAAGAATTATAGTAATTCTCTGCGAAAGGTTATGCAATTATCTGCCATTGGAATTTTCTTGAACGGAAAATCAAGTATGGTAGGAGATATCATGTTGGTTGACTGTGATCCTTACCCTAAACATCATATGCATGAATTTGGGGTGATACAGTCGTACTCAGCAAGTTTCAATGGTGAAATGGGAAATACAAGTAAAGTTACAATGATGGTTGTTGATGATTTACTTAATCCATATCATCTTCTAACAAATAGAATTATTGATATGGATTTCCCACCGCTGGTTAGAGAAGAGCTAGAAGATAGTAAAGATAAAAATATATCTGTAAAAAAGAAAATATCTCGAAACGAGAAGTGCCCATGTGGAAGTGGATTAAAGTATAAATTTTGTTGTGGAAAGAATAAGTGATAGAAATTGGGCTATAGGTATGAGGCTGTAACAGCTGTCTCAGACAAGTTTCATATTGGAATATAAAAAGGCGTATGGGTTTGAAGCAAATTCATACGCCTTTAAAGATACTACAATTCCATATCACGCGATTTTTTCTTGAAGTGAACAGGCTGTTTTTTTCTTATTTTCTGTTTTTTCTGATATTCAAGTTCCCATGCGCGATGAGAGAAGACATCAGGATCTTCTACATTGAGATAATCCACCTCATCGGCTGTAATATCACGACGGTGATAGTCATAATATTTACCAAAAGTTCCTTTAAGTTGTTCAATCAGCTTATCCCGGAAATCAGGACGTATCTGGATTCTGGTATCCAGTAATTCTTTATTGTTCTGGCTCAGGATGAAATTTTTCTTCCCGGAAAGCAACTGCATCTTTTTCAAGCTGTTCTTTGAGAGTGGAGTCCTGAGAATCCAGAATATCCAGATTTTTATTCATCTGGTCGTATTTCTTGGATAGATTCGTCATATCTTTATCGGTAGAGCATTGGGCCTGGAAGATTAGCTGTTCTTTCCGAGACTTCAGTTCTTCGATTTCTTCTGTAATAGTGGTAAGCTGTTGGCTCAATTTTATGTGCTGGATGGGATTCAGAATACTGATTTTATCCTTTTGCACATTCAGTTCTTTCCGCTCCGCAACTTTAGCTTTGAGCTTCTTCTACAGCATTCCAGAGTTGTTCTCGGTCATTCCATTCCGATGGAGCCATTGGAGGAAGCATCACTTTCTGATAGATTAGTCCATGCTTTCTGGTATAGTCATGTTGG
>CALFNR010000173.1:0-1771 GCA_937903005.1 uncultured Lachnoclostridium sp.
TGGCAAACTCTGTCTTGCCGTTCAAGAGATTACGGCGAAAGGCATAATTCTCTTCTAAGAAACTCTCTACGAGATAGATTACAGAACCATTCATTTCTTTTTGTTTCATCATTTTACAGATTTTAAAATGTTAATAATTCAAGTTGTGTGGTCAGCGTGCGGTCTTCGTGCGGTGGTGTCGTCTGACAGCACTCTGTAAGATGCAGTATAATAGGTAGTTATATGCATCTTGTGCGGTGTGCGGTCTATTTCGATATCTTTGCGTTTCTTCCGTCGCTTTCCGTTTTTTCTGTTGCAAAGATAATAAAAGGAAAAGGGCGATTCCAACTTTTCCATGCGATTCCATGCGATGAAAGGAGATAATAGGGAAAAAATCGAGGGCAACAGGGAAAAGTTCGGGGAAAAATCAATCTTTTCTATTAAACAATCCTAAAATATAGTAGTATTTCTTTGAGGTATCAAAAAGAATACCTATTTTTGCAGTAAAAAGAATATGCCAGAAATATTTAGATTCTTTGGTTTTTCGTTTTTCTTCTATAGTAAGGAACACGAACCGCCCCATGTTCATGTAGAAGGAGCATCTGGTATAGCTATATTTGATTGGGGATGGAGAGAAATTCGTTCTGAGAGAAAAGCATAATATAAAGAATAATGATTTGAAACGTATAACCTTTGTCATCGAAGAAAATGCAGATATCATTTTAAGTAGGTGGCAATCGTATTTTGGAGGGAGGTACAAGATGGAGATTATTAAGATTTGGTTTAAGGACGATTACCTTTATGGTGAGGACGAAAGTGGTAAAACTTATCGCCAGTCATTGTTGTGGTATAAGAATTTGAGAAAAGCCTCGGATGAGGAGCGTGCGAAATACACTTTTGGTTGTGATGGAATTCATTGGCGTAATCTTGATGAGGATGTCAGCTTTGAGAGTTTTGCTTACGAAGATGCAGAGCCCACTAAGTTGCAGCGTTTCTTTTTGACTCATCCTGAGATAAACATCGCAGAGTTCGCTCGTCTAATCAACATTAATCCTTCGCTACTTCGCAATTACATTAATGGTTTCAAGAAACCATCCAAGGAACGTGAGCAAATGATTCTTCAGCAAGTGCATCGCATTGGTGAGGAATATATGGCACTGGCATTGTAAAAAGTGGAGGATACACCATTAACGTATTTGGTGTATCCTTCTCTTATCCTTTTAAACTAAGTGCTACTTGTATACTTCACTAACAAAAAATTGAACTTGGGAAAGAATTATTGGGTTATTCTGCTTGTATTAAATAGATACCATTATCTTTTCTTTTAGCGTATTTGGGCATTCCTAACCAGGAAGTGAGAGCTGGACTGATGGAGAATCTATTAAGACAAGAACGTTGGAGGACTGGGACTTTGAGGAAGTGAAATAGTTTACTCGAATTTACTTTCTCATTAATTTTGTTCTTTCATTGTTTTTGCTTAAATTTGCACCAAATTAGGAAGAAAGGCGATATTATGGCAAGAAAATTATATCCGATAGGCATCCAGACATTCGAAAGAATCCGTAGGGAAGACAGATTCTATGTCGATAAGACAGAGTATGTGTATCGTATGACGCATACCAGTGACACATATATCTTTCTGAGTCGTCCACGACGATTCGGAAAGTCGCTTCTCCTCTCTACGCTTAAGAGTTATTTCGAAGGCAAGAAAGAGCTATTCAAGGGCTTGGCAATAGAGAAATTGGAGAAGGAATGGACGGAATATCCTGTGTTGCGTTTTGATATGTCGGGT
>CALFNR010000174.1:0-13246 GCA_937903005.1 uncultured Lachnoclostridium sp.
TTTTTGCTCTATGCCCTCCTGCTGCCATTTATCCAGGAACTGTACTGACCCAGTTACATATGCACTGTCTATATGTATCGTTATCTCACATCCCTCTTTCACATATGATAGAGCTGCTATACAAGCCAATAATGCAATCCGGTTCTTTGTTGTCTCCTTATAACCCCAAAAGTGCTCTTTCGTTATTGGTACATCTCCGCGCATCATTTCAAGCACAATAGATATTTTCCCTTCTCCACAAGCAAAGTTGCCTTTATAGTCAATATCTATGTAAATGCTTATTTTCTTCATTTCCATCCTCCTCTACCTATTTATTCTAACTGGACCATACGGAAACGCATAAATCCATATCCGTAATACTCTGGGCTATGTACTCCTACTTCCACGCTGTCTTTTACTATGTAGTACCCTTTTCTTGGCTTCGGCTCTTCTCTATACTTATCTGCCTTTATTATCCGGTAATGCTCTTTTGGCTTGCGAAGATTCTTACTACAGCTCCATCTCTTCCCCATTAAAGCTCCTTCTGTTTTTATTGTCCTATCTGTATACTTTATGAGGTATGAGGCCAGTTTTGAGTAATCACCATTTGTATCAAGCGGATGAAAGTGTATCTTACTATTTTCTGAGTATGCTTTCTTCCAACATGCCTGGATTATCTTTGTATCAAAGTGTGGTATTACCATGTGATGGTGTCTGCTTCCTTTTTCCCCGATCTCCATTACATGAATGTACCTGAACTCTATCCCGGCTTTTTTATATTCTTTCCTTAATTCTCTTAGCAGCACATCTGCATCTTTTCTCATTTGTTTCCTGTTCCTTGGAGGTATACCTTTTTTTCGTATGTATCCAAAATCAATATGATAATCTCCATCTTTAAAGTTTTCTGCTAATTCTAGTCTTAAGGTTCTCTCAGCTTTCCGTGTATTCACTTTTTTCTGTTCCTCTTTAGTTGGCTTTACTTTATCCCCTCTCGTTATTCCTTTTTTTCTCCATCTGCTTGTAAAATACCTCTCAATTTCGATTGTCTTTCCTGCCTTTGTTATTCTTTCTACATATGGCAACCCATATACCTCCAAATTAGTCTATATTTGTCGGTTAGTTAATACTTTTATCAAGTGTTAGAGGGGGCTTCAAACCCCCTATTTTATTGACAAAAAGCCATACATACTATATACTCAAATTGCGATTTATTTTTATAGTATTTTTCCCCTTTGGTTTTGCCGAACCAGTGGGGATTTTTTATGACATTTTTTGTATCTTTTGAACACTAACCTCATGTGTTGTCTTAACCTCTCCCTGCTTTACATAGTCCCTGCTCTGCAATCTTCCTTCCAGGCTTACTTTATCTCCTTTTCTCAAATTTTCCGCCCATTTAGCATTCCTTCCCCAGACAATGCATGGAATGTAACAGGACCACTTTTTCTCTGCTTCATAATCTGCTTCCTGTACAGCTATCTTGTAATCCACTTTTAACATTATGTCTGTTATCTCTCGTCCAAGTGGTGTAAACCTGTGTATTGGCCTTTTTGCTATTTTCCCTTCCAACTTCACATGGTTTTGCTCCACAGCTTTTCCAAGTGTTATATATTCACACCAGATAAAAAGAGGCATATGTCCTTTTTCATCCCGATACGTTTGCACTGCTCCATACACTATTACTTCACTTCCAGCTCTCAATCTATGGATTTTTAAATTCTCATTAGTGCTAATGTCCACTGCATTAATATTAAAAATGCACTTTATTGTGTCTATGACTCCGCTTGTACGTACAACATCAACATTAGCTGCATATAAGCCCTCTACTCCGTATATAGATATTTCTTTTGCTCCACTAGCCAGCTTTCCGGCTATCGCTACTTTGTTTTCCTCTTTTGCCATCAGCTTCCTCCTGTAATATGCTTTTATACCAATAACGACCTTCTGCATCTTTGTAATATATAAATGTTTTAGCTCTATCAGCATAAATCTTTGATTCTGCTCCTATGTACTCTAAATTACTAAATGAACCATGCATTTCCCTGTTCTCTATGCTATAAGCCTCTGCACTTGCTTTCTCTAACTCACACTGCATGAGCCTCGCATCCTTTACCATTACAAACTTCTTTGCTGTCTTTACAATCGCACTTGGAGCAATCAACATTCATTTCAATATTGTCGTCTTTCTGCTTCATTCTCCTATACATGTTTTCTGCTTCCTCACATCCCTGTCCTTCACAGTGTGTACTACAGTTACAAAACGCTTCTCTACATTCCATTTTCCTCATCCTTTCTCTACCCAATTTTCTTAGAAAAGTCTTTGATACACTCTTTACACAGCAGCATACCATTGAGCTCAACTAATTCTTTCTTATCTTCTGCCTCTCCACAGCATGCACAATAATTTTTTACTGGCTTTACACAGAAACCCCCATTCTCCACATAAATTTCAACAGGAGTACCTTCCTCCATCCTTAACATCTTTCTTGCTTCCTTTGGAAACGTTACTCTTCCCAACTGATCCAAATTTCTGATTATTCCTCTTGTCATCTGCTTTCCTCTCTTTCGCACTTACTCACCTGTATTAATGCACACATAGTACAGAGCTTTCCTTCTTACATCTTGGACATGTTGTTTGCTTCCATGTGTTTTCCCCTGGTTCAGGAACATTTTCTACAAGTGGCATCATCATATAACCGCCTCTGTCCGTTACCTTCCTTTGTACTAATTTCATCTTTTATCTATGCTCCTTTTATGATTTTGTTACTTAACAACATTAATGGTGCGATGTTAGTCTCTTCAGGTGCTGCCTTGCATATAGCTTCACAAATCATCATTCTTTCCTCAGCATTTAATGTTAACGTCACATCATTTGTAATCCCAAAATTGCTTTGGTAAATACTTTTTCCCATGTATTACCCTCCTTTAGTACCAAATTTTCTCTGTAATAACGTGATACCAGGTTTTCTCACTTCCAATTTCCCAATCCACTCTCAAATACTTCTTTTCAGTTGTTTTTACAGCATCATTCTCTGTCAGCCCATCTTGGAAGAAGTACTTCTTTAGTTCCTGCTCCTCACCATCAGCTTTTATCGCAATTAGTTTACTTCCAAAATGTTCATATATTTTCTGTCCTGGCTTAACTTCATCTTCCTGAGAAGGTTCACACTCTCTTAAAAACTCAATCTCCTTAACATAATGTACCTCTGCCGGATGCATCTTTGCTCTGGTCTTCATGCTGCATGTATTCATGGCATTAACTACATGCCCTGCAAAGAGTTTTTTATTCTCCTCTGTCAGATCCAAATATCCATTGGTCTTCTCAATATCTACCATGTAAAGAGTTTTTACATCTTCCTTACTTCTTAGTTGGTAATCTTTTAAACCTCGTGCTCTATATGCTGCACATGCTTTACTATAATCCTCAATCTCCATATTTTTCTCTCCTCTCTAATCTAACTTAGTTCTAAAGTACGATTGATATCTAAGCATTATTGCCTGCACAAAAAATGGTGAAAAATCTGTCGCAAACAAATTGTCAGGTGTAAGCTCCTCTGATACCTTTTTTCGCCCATCCTGTTTATAATTTGCAAACAGATTAAATGCCAATCTGC
Source organism: uncultured Lachnoclostridium sp. (assembly GCA_937903005.1). Lineage (GTDB taxonomy): Bacteria > Bacillota > Clostridia > Lachnospirales > Lachnospiraceae > Clostridium_AI. The sequence continues at coordinate 3,591 of CALFNR010000174.1, forward strand.
ACACTTTCTGAGTTGAACTTGTTAACCATTCATCTGAAAGACTCTTCGAATTGATTTGTTCGTTTTCCATGTCGAATAACCTCGCGAAGTTATTTCTAGTGTCTTCTGTCATGGCTAACAAATAGAAAAGAGGCTTTATATGGCTATCTACCTTCTTTCCTGTGTTTACATACTCCATGATTTTCTGATTGTAGAACTCTTTATGTTCAGAGTCCTTAAACATTACTTGTTTCTGCATATTCTTCCATCCTTCCTTTGTCTTTCGACATTATTTTCTATCATATTCCCTTATAATATATGTACTGGTGTAACACCTAGTAAGTTAGAAAGGAAATTAGTTATTATGATCACTGTAAAAGTTTCCGAGTTATTGAAAATGGCTCAAGATTTATCTAACGATGGTATCGAATATGTTGAAATTACCGAACTTGATGCAGATGAAATGGATGGTGAAACAATTCCTCCTGCTCTTAGCTTTTCTGCATACGATGGCTTCGGTGGCGGAATCGATTATGAATCAATCGAACACATCGACGTATCTTGGGATTATAAGTCTGAAATGGGTCTTGAACCTTAATCTTAAGCCTGGAGTCTATGTTCCAGGCTTAATTAAATTTCAATGTATATCCATAATTTTTGCCTGCTTTTCTTAATCTTCTTACCATTTTTCTTGTTTCATCTAGTATTCTTCTTGATTCATCTCCTGTTGTGCTACTCACATTAATTTCTAATGTTACAATTCCTTTGTCTTTGCTACTAAAATTCCTTTTCACTTGTCTTCCTCCATTGTTCTGTATTTCCGTTTCACCTTAAAACAGATAATGTTAAGCTCTTTGTTGTTCTTTTTTACCAAGTACCGGCGTAACAAATATTCCAATATCTATTGGCTCTTGCTTTGCTATTGCCTCTTCTAGCTCTTTTGCATTATGTATTCCCATCTTTAGTAATTCTTCTTCTATTCGCTGTTTTAGAGATTTCATGATATCCTCCTTTCTCTCTAGCTACTCCTTACTTTCGACATTTTTCTTATCAGACCTCTCTTATGATGTTGATGAATTTGCAATATACGTTCTACCTTAGGCTGTCTGCTTATTTGAACTATATAATGTTGCTAACATCTGTGTACCTAGTACTATTCCTTCTTGTTTCTCAACTGGAATTTGGTTGAATAGTTCCGCCAATTCTTCTAATCGTTCTTCAACCGTTCTCATACCTCCACTCCCTTTCATATTATTGACTATGTCGTAATTATACAATTACTAAAGCGTATTGTCAATATTTTTTTTATTGACAATGTCGTTTTTTTATCGTATTGTATATTTGTAAGGTGGTGAATTGAAATGTCTGAAATTCCAAATTGTATCGGAACAAATATTAGGACAGTTCGTAAGGCTCTTAGGCTTACCCAAGCAGATTTTTCTTCTCGTATTGGTTCTACGCAAAATAATTTAACCTGCTACGAAACTGGTAGAAGAAATCCATCCGCTGCTGTTGTATATTCAATTTGCAAAGAGTTTAATGTAAATGTAAATTGGTTAAGAACTGGTGAAGGCGAAATGTTTAGACAAATTTCTAGAAATGAGCGAACTGCTGCCTGTATTGGACGTATATTATCAGATGAAAATGAACCTTTAAAAGCATTATTTTTAAATGCTGCTGCTGAAATTATTGATGACGAACAATGCTATAATATTCTCAAAGAAAAACTCCTCGAAATAGTGGCAGAATGTAAGAGAACCGAGTAATTACTTTTTACTCGGTTCTCTTACATTAGATATCATGCTATAAATAATATCTATCCAGCTCTGGCTTGCTCCCTCAAGCCATGTTTTTATACATTTCCTCTTTTCTTCAGTGTTCATTTTTCTGCATAACCTCCTAAATTTTATTTACCGAGTGAATTATATATTTTTGCAAAATGCCTTTCAATAGACTTTGCCAACCTCGTATGTTATGTATGTCAAATCCGTTTTTTATAATTGATTATTTCGTTTTTCTATTTGCTTATTCTGTATAAACATGTCTGTTTCGTATGCATGAAAATAGCCTGTATTCCACTGAACACAGGCTATTTTATTACTTGAATTTATTTAGTTTCTGTACCTTTTCAGGAAGTCTTGGTTGATAGAACAACCAAGGGCATCCTTGATTAGCTTCTTTTTCCGCAGTAGCATAAGCTAATTTTGCAACAACCTTTTCTGCTGTCTTATTCATTACATCATCTCCTTTCTTAAACTATCTTTAACATCTTTTGTTCTTTCCCTTGGTATGTGAAATGTCTCTCCATTTTTCATGCAAAGAGACGATCCACCTGCTCTTTCTATATATTCTTTATTTACTAGCGTACCTTGATTAATTCTTAAAAATGACTCTCCTAACTGCTCTTCTAAATATGTAATCGACTTATTTACTCTATACAAATTATTCTTAGTTTTAATCGTTACCTTTCTATCAACTTTCTCAGCATACATAATATCCTCTATGCTGATTAAGACTTTTTTTCTATTTTCAATAATTTCTATCATTTCACTTCTATCGTTTAGCTGTTTTTCTAATTCAATTGCTTTTGTCCTTGCTTCCTTTGTTTGTCTTTCCAGCTCTATCAATCTTGCCGCTGCCTCTTCTGTTTGTACTTCCAATTCTGCTGCTCTTGCTATTGCTTTCTGTGTCTGCTCTTCCAATTCACTTACTCTTGCTACAGCCTTGTCTGCTTGATATTTCTTTGCCATAATTACTCTCTTAAAATACATTATCAGAAGTACAACTGCAATTTGGCTTACCATATATGTTATCAAAAACAAATTACTTACTTTCTCTGAATTTTTAAATAGCACTACAGACGGAAGCTCTGTTATAGATAAAAGACCTATTATCCCTATTGTTGATTTATTTAAGCTGAATTTTCTTCTATTTAAAATAATAATCAATATATAAAGTACGATCTTTGAAATCAATGTTGCCATTGCATTATATATTCCATACTCTGACATCTGCTGCGTGTTAAGTCCAAAAAGCGAGAATATTATAAATACTATAATATCACTTACAAGTGATAAAATTATTAATATCCCCGCATATAGAATTTTCATATATAATTTTTCTTTAAATGCAAAACAAACAAATAAAATCATGTATACCATAAATAGTAATGTGAAAAACAAATCCCCTATTATTTTATTCACTTTAGTAAAATCATTAATACATGATATTAGTATATCCAGTAATATGTAACTTGCGTATGGCCAAAGTCTTTGAAATTTCCTCTCAAACTTCAAGCAGACAGCATGTATCCATATCACTGGTTCTATAATAAGTGCTAAAATTAGCACTACATTTATTATGTTCATGTTCCCCTCTACTCCTTTGTATTATTTCATCCCTCTCAAAATATACCATACATTAGAAAAAATGTGTAGCTTTTTATTCCATATTTGTTGTTTTTATGTATTTTTTGTTGTATTATTATTCATGTACTAAATAAATGTACGTGGAGGGAGAAAAAAATGTATTGTGTAAATCATACTAATACCCAAGCAGCTGGTGTGTGTGTATCTTGTGGAAAATTCTTTTGTGATGATTGCCTTGTTGAAGCTGACGGAAAAAATTATTGCAAATCATGTATAGGAAAAGCTTTTTCAGAGCAAGAAAAACTTTCAAAATCACCACAAACAATTAATATTAATAACAATAATATTGCTAATTCTGTTAGTTCTGTTAATCAAATTAATTCAGTAAACCAAATGATAAGTCCCAAAAGCAGATTAGTTTCTCTGCTATTATGCATATTTCTTGGATTCTTCGGAATCCACAGGTTTTATGCTGGTAAAATTGGAACAGGAATAATATACATACTAACTCTTGGTCTTTTTGGATTTGGAGTATTATTTGATTTTATATTAATTATAATTGGTTCGTTTAGAGATAAATACGGCATGTTCATAAAAAATTGGTGAGTATGTGTAACCAGATACAAAGAAAGCGGGTCAAATATGATTACCCGCTTTTCTGCTCTATACAATTTCTTCATTTAAATTATGTTAGTTAAGTTCATTCTCCCCTTCTACTCCTTATCAATATTCTGTTTCCCTCTCTTAAAATATAACACTTAATTTTTAAATTGTGTAGTATTTTGTCGTTGATAAAATTAACAGCTTTATTTTCCAATTTTAACACATGTTAATACGTATTTTTCTATTGACATACGTATTATTACGTATTATAATGTAACATGATAAGGAAAGGAGAAACATATATGCCAATGACATCACGAGAGATGATTAAACATCTCAAGAAAAATGGTTTTGAAATTGTTAGCCAAAATGGCTCTCATGTTAAAATGAAAAATACTAATACAAATGCTCAAACCATTGTTCCTTATCATTCCAAGCCATTAAAAAGAGGTTTGGAGCAGGCAATATTGAAACAGGCAGGGCTAAAATAAGCCCTGCCACAAGGAGGTATGGCATGAATAAATTATTTTATCCAGCTATTTTCCACAAAGCAGAAGAAGGCGGTTTCTGGGTCAGCTTTCCCGATCTTCCTGAATGTCTTACTGAAGGTGATAACATGGAGCAGGCATACGAAATGGCTGTGGATGCATTAGGTCTTTCTCTTGCATCCCGTGTCGATGAAAACCAAGTCATTCCAGAACCGAGCCAGGCAGATAAAATAGCTGTCGAAGATGGATTTCTTGTTGTAATCGAATTTGATATGCAAGCATACAGGAAACGTACTAACAGCAGATCCGTAAAAAAAACTTTAAGCATTCCACAATGGCTGAATGAAGAAGCAATTGAAAAAGGCATAAACTTTTCACATGCACTGCAGGAAATCCTGATTATGAAAATACAGGACAAATAGAAGAACGGAAATAATTTCAAAGCACTTTTAATGTGCTATTCTTATTAGAAAGTGAACTTAGGAGATGATAAAACTTGAAAAAAGCTGCGCTATATGTTCGTGTCTCTACTGGACATCAAATTGATAAAGACAGCCTTCCACACCAGAGAAAAGAACTAAAGAACTACTGTAAGCATGTCTTGCATCTTGATAATCTCGAAATTTTCGAGGATGCTGGTAGATCTGGCAAAAATACAGATAGACCAGCTTTTCAAAGAATGATGAATAAAATAGAATCTGATGAAATATCTCACGTTATCGTATATAAGATAGATCGTATTTCCAGGAATCTTGTTGATTTCTCTCTTATGTATGATAAGTTCAGAGAGCATAGAGTTACTTTTATTTCTCTTAATGAGCAATTCGATACCAGTTCTGCAATCGGTGAAGCTGTTTTAAAGATTATTCTTGTATTTGCCGAGCTTGAACGTAAACTTACATCCGAACGTGTTACCGATATAATGCTTGACAGAGCATCTGCTGGTCTATGGAATGGCGCAAATATGCCGCTTGGATATCATTGGGATGAAGAAACGAAATTCCCTTCTCCTGATGAAATCGAAAGAAAAACTGTTGAACTTATATTTAACATGTACGATGAGTGCCATTCTAGTACCATCATCACACGGTATCTGAATGATAATGGCATTCGTACAAAGAGAAATGGAGAATGGACAACCAAAACAGTTGCTGATATTATCAGGAATCCTTTTTACAAAGGTACGTATAGATATAATTACAGGAATTCTCCACATGGGAAAATACGCCCAGAGGAAGAATGGATTGTAAGAGAAGATAATCATCCTGCTATAATCTCAAAAGAACAGTGGGCACGTTGTAATATTGCAATGGACAAAAACGCTACTGGAAAGAATCTACCTGGATTCGAACCCATGAAGAAACACATTCATATATTTGGTGGAATCTGTACGTGTGGTGAATGTGGTTCTAACATGCATGCTGGCAAAGATGATAAGCGTGCTGATGGATTTTGGCCATCTCAATACCGTTGTGCATCACGGGCAAGGAAAACTGTTTGTTCTGCCAAACCAGCTTCTGATGTCCGAATAGGTCCTTTTATTTTTAAATATATTGTAAATTTTCTTTCAGCTTATTCAAAGCGTAATACGTTATTAGATGTGAAGGAACTTGAAAATATATTACTCGATGGTAAGGAGTTTAAAAATGTTGCTTATATATCTAGCTCAACTTTAAATGAAATCTTCAATTTGTTAAAAGGACGTTCCTATAATGTAGCTTACCAAGCTACTAGCACAATCAAGTCCAACCACGAAAGCTCTTCTCTTCTTGACAAAAAACGTACAGAAGTTGAAAAGTATACAAGAGCACTTGATAGATTGAAAAAAGCATACCTTTTTGATGACGATTCTATGAGTGAGGAAGAATATCTATCAACAAAGAGAGATTTGGAAGTTAATCTTATAGCTGCTAAGAATAAAATAGCCGAGCTTGAAGATGACATTTTTAATGCTTCAATAGATGAATCTGCTTTCATTTCTTCAGCTTCGTCATTTATATTAACTCAGAAACTAAAGTCTGGTGAAGTAAATTTTAAAGAACTTATGCTTACGATTGATAATAAGGTTCTAAAAGATTTTATTAGGGCAATAGTTGATGATATTGTGATTTTAAAATCTATGCCTTCTGTAATTACATTCAAAAATGGATTAGTACATGAATTTATATATAAAGAATAAATAGAACAGGACAGCTAAATTTCATCAAGTTGTCCTGTTCTATTTTTAAGAAATGTCGCAAAATCAAGCTTTATAGAATCATGGTAACAGTGTTCATCTGACAACCAAAAGTATTCACACAAGCTGTAAGTGGACGTCCTAATTTCTCCTGTTGTGCAGCTGCCCATTTCTTACAAAGTTCAATAAAATGTAACTGTCTTTCTGTCTGATTGCTATAATTCTCTATATCTGTAATGTTGCGACTCATAAAACATTATCCTCTCTAATTCGTTCAATGGTGTATATTTTAAATGAAAGGGAGTATTTAGTCAATACGAAATACATACAAGCTCCTACATACTTTTTCTGTGATTTAATCCACTTCCAAAACACGCACCTACAATTCCTCCTAGAATATGTGTCAGATTCGAGATATTATCTTTTATCATAATTCCTTGGTATATCTGTTCTCCAATATAAATACATGCTACCAGAATGACTGTCAGAGGAATTTCTCCTTCCTTCATACTGGTAAAAGAAGACAGCAGAATAAAAGCAAACACCACACCACTCGCCCCTAAAAGCATTGTGCCAGGGAAAAGCAGCCAGTGTACAATTCCAGTCACTAAAGCTGTTGTAATAATAACAAAGACAATAGGTCCTGAACCATATTTTTCTTCAAGCAATGGTCCTACAACAAGAATTAACATAATATTCCCTATAAAATGCTCCCAATTGGCATGACCAAACACATGTCCTACGAATCGAAGGTACGTTAGTGGTTCCGACAAGGAAGAACGGTATACGCTGAATAACATGGCATTGGACATTCCATTGGTAAACACATTGAGCAATAGTGAAACCAGACAGATTCCTGTAAACCCTATAATAACGGGTGAATTATAGGTAATTTTTAGTCTGTGAAAATTCATAGTCCCTCCAATCCTATTTCGTGATTACATTGCAGCCAAATATCAAGATACAGGCACCCACTACAGACACTATCATATTGCCAATCAATCCATGTCCTGATATTCCAATAAGTCCAAGTACGATACCTCCTACAATTCCTCCTAAAATGCCAAGAATGATGTTTCGTAACAGACCACCTTTCTTATTCATAATATTACCTGCTATCCATCCTGATAGGCCACCTACGACTAAATTACTAATTAAATGCATGATTGTATCCTCCTTTTTCTACTAATTACGCTTATGTAAATTTTTCCTTTCTCGTAATGTTTTAATCAATTTCATTATATATTCCTCTTTATCATACCATAATGTAATAAAAAAGTGTAAGTTTCTCACATTCAAGCCACTTAAATTACGGAACAAAGTGTCTTCCACAAATCAACTCCCCTGCCCCTCAATCTTGAGGAAGAAGGCACTTTGCCGCACCGAACGGGTGTCGCTGTTCTTTAGCGATTAACTTTCTTACCCGTTCGTGTGCATCCAGCCCCTGTTTTTTAGGTTCTTTTTAACTTATAGGGAAGGACTCCCAGAGGACTTTCCTCGTATGTTAAATTAATATTAGTTCTCTACTCTTTTCTTGAGTAGGTGTATACTGTTTATGGACACTGTGGATTAGTCGGACTTTCCTAACGCTTTTGACGTTTTGCTATAGGCTCTAACCACAGTTGTCTGCTTCAATGTTGATCAGTTAGATAACGCTTGACGTTTTATTTTGCACGAGGCTACATGGCGGACAGTTCTGTGGAATAATACAGTGTCAAAAAAACTACTAAGGAGCTGATATAATGATTTACGTTGGTATTGATGTCGCAAAGGACAAACATGATTGTATTATTAAAAACTCTGAAGGACGAACTCTATATCCTTCTTTTTCATTTCCTAACAATCTGACTGGTTTCAACCTTCTTTTTGAACGTATCCAGTCCTGTTCTTCTGATTTTGATGAAATAAAAATAGGACTGGAAGCTACTGGTCATTACAGCAATAATCTCGTTGATTTTTTGACTTTTAAAAATCTCCACATTTTTATCATCAATCCGTTACATACCTGTCTTTACAAGAAAAGTCTAAGCTTTAGAAAGACAAAAACGGATAAGGCAGATGCCCAATCAATCGTATCAATGCTCATGACACAGACGCTAACGTCCTATGTTCCTATATCATACCATGAAAAGGAACTTAAGTCACTAACCAGATACCGATTTACTCTTGTAAAAGATAATTCTAAACTAAAAATCTCTTTTACCAGACTCATGAATATTATCTTTCCTGAATTGCAGGGCATCGTACATGAGCTCCAGGTGAATTCTGTCTACCATTTAATGAATGAATACCCCGATACAGCCTCTTTGGCCAATGCTCACCTTACTCATCTTACTAACCTTTTAAGCAAGTATTCCAAAGGACACTATTCCCGCTCCAAAGCAATTGAAATCCGCGATGCTGCCAGAAATTCTATTGGATGCAGTGACTGTATCCAGACTCTTGAACTTCGTCATACTATTGCACGTATTTTACTTCTTACAGAACAGATTAGCATGGTTGAACAGCGCATTAAGGAAATCATGAAGGAAATTGATTCCCCATTTGTCAATATACCCGGAATTTCATACATTACCGCTGCAATGCTTCATGCAGAAATTGGAGACTTCTCTAAATTTTCAAATGCCGGAAAAATACTTGCATTTGCAGGCATGGAACCATCCATCTATCAGTCAGGTCAACATACTTCGACACATGCGAAGATGGTAAAACGCGGTTCCAAATACTTACGCTACGCCCTTTATACTGCAGCTAAAAATGTCGCAAACTGGGATAATACCTTTAAAGCTTTCATGCAAAAAAAGCTAGCAGAAGGAAAACCTTATACTGTTGCGGTATCACATGTTGCAAAAAAACTTACTAGAGTTCTATATAAATTAGAAATTGAGCATTTAACTTATAAAGCTACATAAACCATCTCTTAATTAATATCTTCTTTTTGATGCAGCTTAACGGGTGCTTTGGTTTTGGTACGCTTTTTTCTTCCCTGACCAACCTACTAAAAACAATATTTTTTATTACTTGACATAGTTAGTCTATAAG
>CALFNR010000175.1:0-4181 GCA_937903005.1 uncultured Lachnoclostridium sp.
GAAGCTATTATGTAGGAGACCAAGTAACGAAAGAAGATATAGAAGCAAAATTCGACAATGGAGTGTTGTCTTTGAAAGTTCCTAAAAAGGAAGCAGTTGAAAAAAAAGAAGAAAATTATATTCTAATTGAATAGATGTAAGAATTAATATGAGAATTTTTCATAAAGGGGCTGGCGCACTAAGCAATTAGTGTGAAGCTCCTTTTTAATGCAAAAAAATAACTGCCAGACCGGACATTTAAAAGGCAGGGAAGCCTCTTATGCCTTTATAAGAAATTCCTTTACCATCCGTAATTCAGAGGGTATACTAAAGTAAGGAAAGTTTAATGTTTTATGAGATTAGGAGGAAGGTTATGGATTACAGAAGGTTTGGTAATACGATAGTTGTACGATTGGATCGGGGAGAAGAGATTGTTGCCCAAGTTAAAGCGGTAGCAGAAAAGGAAACTATTAAGTTAGCAAGTATTCAGGCACTTGGTTCTGTCAATGATTTTACAGTTGGGGTATTTGATTTGGAAGAAAAGCAGTTTTATCCAAATCACTTTACAGGTGCATTTGAGATTTCTTCCTTGTTTGGAACAATCACGACGAAGGACGGGGCTTATTACGGACATATACATATGAATGTTGGCAATAAAGAAGGACAGGTTCTTGGAGGACATCTGATAGAGGGAACAATTGCAGCAACCTGCGAAATGTTTATTACGGTATTGGATGGAACGGTCGAGCGAAAGTATGTAGATGCATATGAAACGAATATTTTGAAGTTTGTGGATTAATTAAATTGCGTGAGGAAAATTTGATGAATAAATCTTAACGATTCTCCTTGCTTTTTCTTTTTCAGTCATGATATAATTAGAAAAAGCATATTTTCATCAATTCTATTGTATTCTATGTTCAAATCTAAACAATCATTTCTGAAAATCTATGCTTTTCATTTCTATAAGAAAGGGCAGAGGTTTTCAAAGAAATGCTCTGCCGGATACGGAGGTAAAAATATGAGTAAAGACAAATGTAATCCAGTGCAGAGAAACTATAAAGATACCATATTTCGTATGGTATTTAGCGATAAAGAGGCACTTTTAAGTCTTTATAATGCAATGACTGGGAAGAACTATACCGACCCAGAGGAACTAGAGATTGTAACACTTGAAAATGCAATCTATATGAATTTGAAGAATGATTTGGCATTTGTAATCCACAGTTCATTGTATTTGTGTGAACATCAATCAACAGATTCTCCTAATTTGCCAATGCGAAGTTTATTTTACATATCTAGAGAATTAGAAAAAATGACGATGCGACAATCATTGTATTCACTTAAGCAAGTAAAGGTGCCAACACCGCATTTTATCGTTTTCTATAATGGTACAGACACGTCATGGGAGTGCAGGGAAGAAAAGCTTTCCGATGCTTTTGAACAGAAAACAGATCATCCAGAACTGGAATTAAAAGTGACCATGTTGAATATCAATATAGGTAAAAACAGAGAACTAATGAAGAAATGCAAGCCATTGTTTGAATATATGCAATACGTGGAAAAAGTTCGTAAGTATACATCGATTATGGATATTCGTTTAGCAGTAGAGAAAGCTGTGAATGAGTGTATTCAAGAAGGAATACTGGCAGAGTTTCTGTTAAAGAATAAAGCGGAGGCGATTCAGATGAGTATATTTGAGTATGATGAAGAAAAAGAGATGAAGATAGTTCGACAGGATTTAATGGAATTAGGGAAAAAAGAAGGAATTAAAGAAAGCATACGATATTTTATTATTGATAATCTGGAAGAACAAATACCAGAAGACAGAATTGTCACTAAGTTACAAAAGTACTTTGGAGTATTACCAGATGAAGGAAGAAGTTTGGTTTCCTTATACGGAAAGCAGAATGCTTCTATATAACCCTTGACATAGAAATCCAGTTTTGCTAGAATAATTTACCGAGAAGAGCAGATGCGAATTATATTGAAAAATATGATTCCCATCTGCTCTTTTTAATTGTCAAAGACACTTTATTGATTAATTCAAAGCAATATTTCATAAAATAAAAGGAGAGGAAAGGTGAATGAAATGAAAAAGAGCTGCGAAAGTTATTGGACAAAAATTTGGAATAAGGAAGTTGGAATTGACATACTGACAGAAGTAGTGGGAAGTTTTCTGGTTGCCCTTGCATTATACAATTTTGCATTGATGGCTAAGTTCCCAATGACAGGTTTTTCAGGAATTTCCATGATCCTATACCGTTTGTTCGGTTTGCCAATTGGACTCTCAACGATTATTTTAAATATACCAGTTGCATTCCTTTGTTACAAATTATTAGGAAGAGGTTTTTTTCTTCGATCCATTCGCTGTATGGTAATTTCATCTCTATTAATCGACTATGTGGCACCACATCTGCCAGTATATCAGGGAGATAGATTACTAGCTGCAATCTGTACAGGTGTGCTGGGAGGACTTGGATACTCCATGATATATATGCGTAATTCATCTACAGGTGGTTCGGATTTTATCATTATGGCGGTGAAAGCACTAAGACCGCATCTATCCCTTGGAAAAATCGCATTCTTATCAGATGTTGGGATTATTTTAGCTGGTGGTTTCATTTTTAAAGATATGGATGGCGTTGTGTATGGTATGATTATCAATTACATTTTTGCAATTGCTGTGGATAAAATGATGTATGGATTGAATTCTGGGAAACTAGCACTGATTGTATCAGAATCAGGAATCGATATTGCAATGCAGATTGATGAGCTGTGTGGAAGAGGTTCTACCTTGCTAGATGCAAGAGGTGGTTATAAACAGGAACGACGAGATGTGGTCATGTGTGCGTGTAGTACAAAGCAGATGTATCTGGTAGAAAAGGCCGTGAAAAAGATAGATCCGAATGCATTTATTATCATTATGGAGTCAAATGAGGTGTTAGGAGAAGGGTTTGATAATACTAGAGTTGCGCAAGTGGAAGAATAAAGATTGGATTCAAAAAGGCAGTTTTCAAGAAATTATTTACTTGAAAACTGTCTTTTGTTAATGGTATGTTATAGATAATGGGAACGATAAAATGAAATATAAAGCAGGTGAAGAATTTGACATTACAACAGTTAAAATATGTCGTTACAATTGCCGATGCAGGTTCCATGAATGTTGCATCAAAGCAGCTCTTTATATCCCAGCCTAGTCTCTCCGGAACGATAAAAGAGTTAGAGAAAGAAATTGGATTCGAAATATTTGCGAGAAGTAACAGAGGAATCTGGATGACACCTGATGGAGAGGAATTTCTAGGTTATGCGAGGCAGGTGCTGGAACAGTTTAAACTGTTAGAAGGAAAATATATAGGAAAGAAGAGTAAGAAAAAATTCAGTGTGTCCATGCAGCATTATACATTTGCAGTAGAAGCATTTATAGAAACGGCAAAGCAGGCAGGAATGGATGAGTATGAGTTTGCAGTGTACGAGACCAAGACATTCGAAGTAATCGAAAATGTTAAGAGTTTTAAGAGTGAATTAGGGGTTTTATATACAACGGATTTTAACCAGAAGGTAATAAAAAAGATTTTGGCAGAAAACAGTTTGGAATTTGTCGAGTTGTTTCAATGTGACACCTATGTTTATCTGTGGGGTGGGCATCCGTTAGGGACACAATCGGCTATATCAATGAAGGAGTTAGAGGGATATCCATGTTTGCAGTTTGACCAAGGGAAGAATGGATCGCTATTTTTAGCTGAGGAAATGAAAAGTACATACCAGTACAAGAAGGTGATTCTGGCAAATGATAGAGCAACTATGTTAAACCTAATGATTGGGCTAAACGGTTATACTTTATGCTCCGGCATAATCTGCGAGGAATTAAATGGAGGTGATTTTAAAGCAATACCACTGAAAGAGAGTGAGAAGATGTGTATCGGATATATAAAACGAAAGGGTGCGAATATAAGCGATATTGGTCAGCTTTATATAGAAGAACTAAAACAATATGAAACAAAAGTGCTATAAGTTCAACCTATAACAAGATATAGTTTTTAGATATTAACACATATTTTATAATTCCTATATAATTACTAGTAAATAAAACGAAGAAATTCAGTACGAAAGGAAGTAAGAGATATGAGTAAAAAAACGAGAGCAGAAAGAAATTTTAAATTTGAAACATTACAGTTACACGTTGGACAGGAACAAGCAGATCC
>CALFNR010000176.1:0-35626 GCA_937903005.1 uncultured Lachnoclostridium sp.
TAAGCCTTTTTTTCATTTTTTCTCTCCCATTAAAAACATTGATTTGTAACTGGTTTAAAAATAGATTTTACTCATAGAATTGTAGCATAATAACCGACACAACTATCTGTCAGTAAATCACCACACGTTAGAAATAACAAGGAAGTGTATTAAAATAATACCATATTCAACCATCATTTTCAAGTTGCCAAAAGAAAAAGTGCTTGACCATTCATATTCACATGTAGGCTATATAGCATTACTGTTAGCTTACACGGAAAATACGACAAATCAAACACTTAAAATCAATTAATACTTAGACAAATTTCGAAATTTACTAGGTGTTGTTCCTACTACTTTCGTAAATTTATTAATAAAGTAATCCACGTTATTATATCCAACCAATTCTGAGATTTTATACACTTTCTCATTGGAATTTAACAACAGTTCCTTCGCTTTATCAATGCGAACACAATTTAGATAATCTTTAAAATAAATACCATATTTCTTCTTAAACAATTGGCCTAGATATGCACTATTGATAAAATATTTATCACTTAACTCCTTAAGACTTAAGTTATCTCTGTAATTTTTCTGTATTTCATCTTCAATTCTCGACAATAACTCAACATCACCTTCTCCACCCTCACTGGCTTTTACATCCAGAGCCGCAAGATAGGAAGTAAGAATTTCAGAAATTGTTGCAACATTACATCCCAAATACCATTTTAAGTTATAAGAAAATGCTAAATTCGTTCTAACCTTAATCTTCTCAACAAATGCTTCTTTCTCTTTACAGAGATAGGATTCTACTAGCTGATCAGACAAAATAATGCCCAATTCGAACACCTGTTTCTTATCTACATTACATAAAATATTTCCTTTAAACTTTCCAATTGCTGAAGTTAAGTAATCATATAACTCCCAAAAATTTTCGGTCTGTTCCTCAGGAGATAGTTCCTTAAATGATTCATCCTGTCCGTCTAGTTCAATATAAAGATAAGAGAAATTGGACTGTCCGCTAAAAAGCTTTTCAAGACCTCTTGCTACTTTTTCATTTTTGCGGCCAGTTAATGTTTCCAGCAGATAATGCGCTCCTACTATTGATGCAGTATCTTTTCTAGCCTGTTCGGCTCTCATTTGTTTATCAAGTTCATGGCTTGTCTCCATCAATAACTTAACAAGCTGATCTGGATCAAGCGGCTTCAACAAATAATGACTGATATTATATTTTAATGCTTCCTGTGCATATGTAAATTCGCTGTAACCACTTAATAATACAATCTTTACCCTTTTAGAAATACTACTTCGAATTTTAGCCGAAACTTCAAGTCCATTCATACCAGGCATACGAATGTCCATGAAAATCAAATCAAATTTGCTTTTCTTAAGATATTCAATTGCTTCTATTCCATTTCTCGCTTCTGCAGCGATATGAAATCCATATGCCTCCCAATCTACCACAACTTTTAGACCCTGACGAACAAACGGTTCATCATCTACGATTAAAACCTGATACATGATTACATCCCCCTGTTTACTTGAAATTCACGGTCAATACGAATCTCGATTCGTGTTCCTTCATTCACAACACTTGTTATTGTAAATCTTAGCCTTTCCCCGAAATACATCCTTAAACGCATGACAGCATTTAAAACCCCTGTGCTTTTTGAGTGATATAGCATATTAACATCTACGACTTCAATCTTTTTTCTTAATTTATCTAATGTCTCTTCATCCATTCCACATCCAGTATCCTTAACCACAATTATAATCTGAGAATTTTCCGCATGTGCTGTAACACTTACATCACCACTTTCGATACTCTCTTCTATTCCGTGCACACAGGCATTTTCCACAAATGAGACAAGGGTAAGCTTCGGAATTACAAAATCTTTTGCCGAATCCTCTACCCTTACCTCATATGCAATTTTCTCTGCAAAACGATACTTTTGAATCGTAAGATACTTTTCTACAAATGTAAGCTCTTCTTCAATTGTAACGACATCTTTGTCCCATTTTGACATCTGTCTTAGCAAAACAGATAGACATCTGACAATGTCTGCAGTTTCCTTTTCTCCCTTAAGAAGACTTCGCATACAGATACACTCCAATGTATTGTACATGAAGTGTGGATTTACTTGCGTATTTAATGCATTTAACTCCGCTTGTTTCTTGGTAGCCTCCAGAGCATGCTTTTCATCATTTTTCTCTACAATTTCATTTATCAGTTCCTGTATTTTATCAACGCATCCATTATAATGGCGAAATAATTGACTAATTTCATCTCCACTTAAATCTTCCTGGATTTTTTCTAACTGTCCACTATTCAATCCTTCAAAATGCTCATCCAGCACATAAAGCCTTGTAATAACCGACTTAACTAAAGAATTGATGACCAGAGTCGGAAGCAGCAGATTGATTCCAAGAATAGCAAGCAATAATGCCTTAGATGATATCAAGGTTTTCACAATAGATTGTCGGTTACTCACTGCATATACGTGCCATTCTTCTCCGACTGCTGGAACTCTTCTTGTAACGACAGTCTCTCTCCCTTTAATCTGCTTCTCACTAGGCAGTTCCCTCTCATCTTTCTTGAATATTTTAGAATCACTTGCAAATATAACTCTATTATTATTGCATATATAAATACAAGTTTTGTTCTGTTCTCTCAAAATGGTATGATTAACCTGATTGTAATTTAATTCCATCAGTAGTAAAGCTTCTCGTCCATTAAGCGCAATAAATCGGCGAACTAATGTAATCACACCTGCATGAGGATTAATTGCACTTCCTGCATTTCTAGTAATATCCTCAAAAAGACTACTATTCGCCCCGCTCTCACTGTATTTCTGATACCACCACATTCTTCTTGTCGCATCATCCAACCGTTTTATGTTGTCACTCTCCACAATGGTGTCATTCTCTACGTAAATTTTAATGTTGGAAACTTCTTTGATGAACTTATAATAATTTAATGCAGATTTTCCTTCAATCTCTACATAAGCTTTTTGATAATCTTTCTCTGACGTGTAATTTCTATTTAAGAATTCAATTAAGGAGGTATCATTAACAATGTTTTTAGATAGATATGTAATCTGTTCAAACACACTGCTAAATTCATTTAGAGTTTGTACAACAGAATTCTCCATATCCTGCTTTGCCTCTCTGTCTTGATAAGCATTGATGTGAAATAAAACAACGGAGTCTACAACGATGACCGGGATTACAATCCCAATAAGATAGAGCATAACAAATTTTTGCTTCAGTTTTAAACCTTTAAAAAATGAAGCAAAAGTCGTCTTGATTTGTTTTAATCTACTCATCTTCACTCCCCATTCCAAACAAAACACCTACAAAGATTATACTAACTAAAGTTTCTCATGTCAAATTATGTTTTATCTCTAAATATTATATTTCATCTTGATTCGTGTCAGTTTTTCCACAAATGGCTGATATATTAGGAATAAAAATAGATATGTGGCAATGCCATGAATTGCATCAACTGGCACCCCCGCCGCATAAATCGATAACATCTTCTTTTGAGTAATAGGTCCTGGAACCATAATCACTGTCTCAAAATTCATGATAAGTCCATAGATTAAAAACGCAGACAAAATACCATAGATGCACAAAGATAACCTCGTTAATTTTATCTTTCGAAAGATATAACCTGCTATGAAGCCTGTTAGCCCAAAAGCAAACATTTGCCACACAGTCCAAGGTCCTTGTCCGAAATAGAAATTCGAAACAAACCCAGTTAATGCGCCAACCATGAATCCCTCATACGGTCCAACCACTACTGATGAAATAATAACAATGGCCAATACTGGTTTAAACTGTGGTATCATGTAAAATGCGATTCTTCCAATCGTAGCAATGGCAGCAAGAGAAGCTGTCAGAACAAGCTTCTTCGCATTTGGCTCCCTATTTTTATATTCTAACCCAAACGGCAGTATTAACGCAACTAAAATTATACTACTTGTCAAATAGTAGTTCTCATTACGCAAAAAATGCGTATTTACAAAAATCAGTAATGGTATCACTGCAAGAATAATTATAACCTTTAAATATTTAAAACCTTCCATATTCAAGTACCTCTTCTTCTATTATCATTCCTTCATAAACTTCCCTGCATATTTTTAAACAGGTTGTAGTAAAAAAATACTGATTCAAGAAAAAAGTATGCCGCTCTCCCACAGCAGTCATCACTCCATCAAAAACCATACCAGCTTTATTCGCATAAGCTGCACAAAAATCTACATCATGGGAAATAAGTACAATCGTAATTCCTTCCCTATTTAGTTTCTGAAGCAAGCTTCCCAGCTTTTTCTTTTTCAATTGATCAACTCCCTTAGTTGGTTCATCAAGCAATAACACTTCTGGTCTTGTAAGCAGTACCTTAGCTAATCCAACCATCTGCTGCTGTCCTCCTGATAAATCATAAGGATGTTTATCTAACAGTTCCGTTAGCTCCAGCCTTTCTGCAATTTCGTCAATCTCCTCACTTACCGTTAACAATTCCTCTTTTACCGAACTTTTCAAGAAAAGATCTTGAGGATTTTGTGGCAGCAATGAAATCCCCTTTGAAGCTTTGGATTTCACTTTTCCACGATATGGCTTTAATATACCAGCGGCAAGCTGTAAAAAGGTAGATTTGCCTTGTCCATTGGCACCGACTATCGCTAAAAAGTCTCCCTTCCCTATAGAAAGAGAAAAATCTCTTAGTATATCCACCCCATTTTTTTCATAACGAAACCATACATTCTGAAAGGATAGTACAGGTACTCTCTTTTCACAGGCAATATTTTCTATATTCATACTTGCTTTTTCCATATTTTCTTCTATAAAACGTTTTGCCTGACCAACGGTAACAATCGAATACTCACGCTTCATTAAAATAGGCAATCTAGCCTGTAATGGTAATAAGGCAAAGGCACTCTTCTTTTCCTCAAACAAGTACTTTGCAACCTGACTAACTTTATCAAAGCAAATCAGTTCTCCCTGCTCCATTACCATACATCGGTCTACTTTTGCATATGCCTCCTCCAATCGGTGCTCTGCTAACAGTATAGTTGTTCCAAGTTCTGTATGAATACGAGATAAAAGGTTCATAAAGTTCTCCGTTGCAATCGGGTCAAGCTGCGAAGTTGGTTCATCCAACAGAAGCAGTTCTGGCTTTGCAATCATGACAGACGCCAAATTCAGTATCTGTTTTTGTCCACCAGAAAGTTGAGAAACGGATTTATGAAACCATCCAGTAATTCCAAAATAAACCGCTATCTCAGCCACTCTCTTTCGAATCTCATCAGAAGGGTAACCTAGATTTTCCAGAGTAAATGCTAATTCATGCCAAACCTTATCTGTTACAATCTGATTATCTGGATTCTGCGAAACATAACCTATCTTCCACGCTTCTTCTCGCTGACCCAACTCCTTCAGCAGCTTTCCATTAAAACGCAATTCTCCCTTTTTCTCTCCCGTTGGAGAAATGGACGGCTTCCACTGTTTTAGTAACGTAGATTTTCCACAGCCAGTTTCTCCAAATAATAGTATAAATTCTCCTTTTTGTATATTAAATGAAACGTTTTCTAAGCTAAAAGAATCTTTTGTCGCATATCGAAAACTCAAATTTTTTGCCTCAAGAAATGCCAAGTCATTTCCTCCTTATAGTCTATAATTAAAGGAATTAGTGCAAACAAACCATATAGGCTGTAGCATACTATTTCCAACATTCCACCTCTACGCCACGTTAGAACTGGATAATACGATATCTGAAACACATGATGGAAACTTCCGTAAAGCAGTCCTAATGCTAATACCACTTCTAAAGCAAACACATTCCAATCCAGTTTTGTAAATTTCATATTGGCATAACTGGTCCTTCCTGATAAACCATATCCTCTCCCCTGCAGATTCTAACCCATTTTCAAGTGCCCACGTAATTAGCCCTGATATAAGTTCAACTCCATTGCGGATTTTCTGTATTCTAGTGCCTTGGGTTACATCATGTTGAATTCCTTTTTGTGCCAAACGCATCTTCGCTAGTTGTGCTTTATACATTGGCACAAAACGTAACGTCATCGTAAAAAGCAACGTTCCTATCGGTAACATCTTTGAAAACAGACATATAATTTTATCGCTGCTCATAATGATATGAAACACACGAAATAATAAAATCATGTCATAAATCATAAGTGCCGCCACCAGACCATAAAGGCTCGCTTCTAACGTAATCGGTCTATGAAATACATAACATAACACAGTATCACCATTTCGATTAAACAGAGGATTAATCAGGCTAAGTAACATAATAAAAGGAATTAGCGTTAGCATTGTTCTAAACTGCTTATTCCCTCCAAGATAACACAAATAAGCAAAACAGACAATTCCTGCTATTCCCAGCAAAACAGGATGTACGTAAAACATAACAAAGAGCATCATAACAAGAAAGTACATGAAATTAACCAATGGATGCATCCTCATAAACATAGTGTATTTCTTTTGATTCATGTCATTCTACTCCCCTGGTATTCCACGCTAAGAAGCTTTAACCCTTGTGATGGGACTGTCTGTCCAGCTAGATTACGATTCTTTTCCTCCAATATTGTTTCAACCTCTTCCGGTTTCATATTTCCTATCCCTACCTCAATAAGTGTTCCAGTTAAAATTCTTACCATATGATATAAAAAACCATTTCCTTTGTATTGTATATATATCTTCTTGTTTTCCTGTCGGATTATAATACTTTCAAGGGTTCTAACAGTACTTTTTTTACTCTCCTTTAGAGAACAGAACCCAAGGAAATCATGAGTTCCACACAACAATTTTGCAGCTTCTTTTATTTTGTCAATATTTAAAGCAGGTTCAACTGAATACGCATACCTGTTACTAAACACGTTCTTTTCTTGACTGTTCCAAATACAGTATTCATAAGTTTTACTCGTCGCACTCTTGCGACTGTGAAAAGCTAAAGAAACCTCTTCCACTTCATTTACCCGTATATCTTCTGGTAAGCTCTCATTCAGCCATTGTTTTAGCTGGCCAGATTCGATTCTCTTAGTCGTATAAAAGTTAGCCACTTGCCCTGCTGCGTGAACACCTCTGTCCGTACGTCCTGAACCCTTTATATCTATCTTCTCTTTTAAGTGTTCAGACAGTTTTCGTTCAAGCAGACCTTGTATCGTAGAATCTGTATTCCCTTGTTTTTGCCACCCGTTAAATCTTGTACCATCATACTGCAACACCAAACGATAGTTATATTTCATTTACTTTTTTCGCTCCTTCATTGATATCACTTGTCAGTTTTTCTGATAGTTCATCTGCTTCTTCCTCTTCTAATTCACATTGTTCGTGATATCCTCTGATTTTCTTCTCAGTCAATCTTGGTAAAATTGCATACACAATTAAAGCAAACAGCATAACTACACCAAGTAATGAAATTTTTTGAATGATAGTCCCATCACTCCCAATCAAAAACAAACTGATTACACTCTTCATGTCAAACCAAACCTTTCTTTTTCGCAAAATTAGTGTAATTTCATTCATGTATACTCCTAGCCTGTTCATTATACTGTATAAAAGAAAAAAAGTACATCTTTTCTACTTCTATATTGACATTTTTTGCGCGAATGCTATAATAGCCTTAATTGAATAGTATCTTCAGGGCAGGGTGAAAGTCCCTACCGGTGGTAAAGCCCACGAGCCGTAACTGGCATGATTCGGTGAAATTCCGAAGCCGACAGTAAAGTCTGGATGAAAGAAGATTGTTATATGTTGTTATGGAATTTACATTATTATTGAGGCTCTGGAATATATTTGTTTCAGGGTTTTTTTAATCCATTGCACATTTATATTCAGTTACTCCTATCTTCTCTCAGATACCCTGAAGGTTTTCAGGGTATTTTTTTTGTGCTGTTTTTATTTTATAGCAAACTTTGTTACTTGCCAAACTAAAAGGAGGAACCCCCATGAATGATGCAGATTATATGAAACTCGCCTTAGAACTTGCCAAAAAAGGTATAGGAAAAACAACTCCAAATCCTATGGTTGGAGCCGTCATCGTGAAAGACGGCAGGATTATCGGACAAGGATATCATAAAAAATGTGGTGCTCTCCATGCAGAACGTGACGCATTTGCATCTTTAACAGAACCAGCGACAGATGCCACTTTATACGTGACGCTAGAACCTTGCTGCCACTATGGAAAAACACCACCTTGTACAGATGCAATTATGGAACATAAAATTAAACGTGTTGTCGTTGCAACGCTTGATCCCAATCCACTGGTTGCTGGAAAGGGAATTCAAATTCTTAGAAACAACGGAATTGATATCACAGTTGGCGTTATGGAAGATGAAGCTCTCCAACTGAACCATGTATTTTTTTACTACATCACTAAAAAAATTCCTTATGTAGTATTGAAATATGCTATGTCTGCAGATGGAAAGATAGCCACCCACACAGGAGCTTCCAAATGGATTACTCAAGAAGCAGCGCGAAATCACGTTCATCTATTACGAAACCAGTACAAAGCAATCCTAGTAGGAATCGGTACTGTACTTGCTGATAACCCAATACTAACATGTCGTATTCCAGACGGAACAGACCCAATTCGTATTGTATGCGATACCAATTGCCGTATTCCACTTAACTCGAACATTTTGCAAACAGCCTATGATGTACCAACTTATATCGCATGCCACACATGTTCAGAAGAAAAGCAACAAGCTATAGAAAAAATGGGAGCTCATTTATTAACTATTCCCTTACAGGACAATCATTTAAATCTGAACTATCTATTACATAAACTTGGTGAAATCGAGATTGACAGTGTACTAGCAGAAGGTGGCGGCACATTAAACGAGAGTTTGTTAAAAACTGGTCTAGTCAATGCATTAAAAATATATCTTGCTCCAAAGATTATCGGTGGTATCAATAGTAAAACTCCCGTTGAAGGCTTAGGGGTTGACACCCCTGATGAGGCATACCACTTTACACTGCAAAATACCACTCGTATAGGTAATGATATTTTATTAGAATACAACGCAAATTGAGGTGATTATATGTTTACAGGAATAATTGAAGAAATTGGCCTTATTAAAGGAATTTCAAAAGGATCAACTTCTGCAAGATTACATATTGAAGCAACTAAAATCATGAGTAATGTTAAGCTTGGAGACAGTATCGCAGTAAACGGTGTTTGCCTAACTGTATGCAGCTTAACTTCATCCTCCTTCGAAGCAGATGTCATGAATGAAACTCTGCAAAGAACATCCCTTGGCTGCTTAGCACGTGGTTCACAAGTAAATCTAGAGCGTGCCATGGCAGCAAATGGACGATTTGGAGGTCATATCGTTAGTGGCCATATTGATGGAACTGGTACAATAGAATCTTTTGTGAAAGATGGAATTGCGACCATTGCAAGCATTTCCACAACACCCCAGATAACGCATTACATAATAGAAAAAGGTTCTATTGCTATTGATGGAACTAGTCTTACTGTTACGGAGGTTCATTTCGATCAAAATACCTTTTCCGTCTCACTGATTCCTCATACAAAAGAAAATACGATATTACTTTCCAAAAAAATCGGTGACGCTGTCAACTTAGAAAATGATATCATTGCAAAATATCTGGAACGTTTTGTGAAACCAGCTCCACAAAATGAAACAGCAAAGTCTGGTATTACAGAAGAATTTCTTGCCAAATGTGGCTTTTAGGAGGGAATCAAGTATGGAATGCAATACAATAAAAGAAGCATTAGAAGATTTACGAAACGGGAAAATTATTTTAGTTACAGATGATGAAGACCGCGAAAATGAAGGAGACTTTATCTGTGCCGCAGAATTTGCAACTACAGAAAATGTAAACTTTATGGCTACATACGGCAAGGGACTAATCTGTATGCCAATGTCCAAGTCACTTGCCAATAAACTGATTCTTCCACCAATGGTAGAACATAATACAGATAATCATGAAACTGCATTTACCGTATCGATTGACCATAAAGAAACTACTACTGGTATTTCTGCAGAGGAACGTGGTTTTACTGCACGTATGGCTGTATCCGACGATGTAGAACCACTTGATTTTCGCCGACCTGGTCACATGTTCCCTCTTATCGCCAAAGACAAAGGTGTTCTTGAACGAAATGGTCACACAGAGGCAACTGTGGATCTCATGAAGGCAGCAGGCTTAAAGCCTTGTGGACTTTGTTGCGAGATTATGCGTGAAGACGGAACTATGATGCGTGGTGCCGAACTGCGCGAACTCGCCAAAGAACACAATATGACTATGATTTCAATTGAGACGTTACAACATTACCGTAAATGGAATGAAAATCTTCTTCAGCATGTGTCCTCTGCTAAACTTCCAACAAAGTACGGCAACTTTCACATTCACGGTTATGTAGACTGCATCACAAAAGAGCATCATATAGCGCTGACTATGGGAGACGTGCAAAAAGAAGATTCTGTACTAGTTCGTATGCACTCGGAATGTTTAACGGGAGATGTACTTGGTTCTTCCAAATGTGACTGTGGTCAACAACTACAGGAATCTTTACGAAAAATTGCCGAAGAAGGCTGTGGTGTCTTATTGTATCTTCGTCAAGAAGGTCGTGGTATTGGCCTAATTAACAAGATTCGAGCTTATTCGTTACAAGATAACGGCTATGATACAGTAGATGCCAATCTAGCACTAGGATTTGAGGAAGACTTACGAGATTACTACCCTGCTGCACACATGTTACGGGATTTGCATATTAACGCAGTACGACTCCTTACAAATAATCCTGATAAAGTAGAACAACTAAAGCAATATGGAATCAACGTTTCAGAACGTGTTCCATTGCAGATAAAGCCTAATAAGTACGATGCTTTCTATTTACAAGTAAAGAAAGTTCGAATGGGGCACATGTTAGATTTAAGTTAAAACAGCAAAATAAATGAACAATAAGAAAGGATGATATTTTTATGAAAACATTAGAAGGAAAATTAGTTGCAGAAGGTATGAAAGTTGGGATTGTTGCATCCCGTTTTAATGAATTTATTGTATCCAAATTAGTGAGTGGTGCTGTAGACGGTTTAGTAAGACATAATGTAAATGATGATGACATTTCTGTAGCATGGGTTCCAGGTGCTTTCGAAATACCTGTAATTGCAGACAAAATGGCTAAGTCTGGAAAATATGATGCAGTTATCTGTGTAGGTGCAGTTATTCGTGGTGCTACTTCTCATTATGATTATGTATGCAACGAAGTATCAAAAGGTATTGCACAGGCTTCTATGAACTCTGGTGTGCCTGTATTATTCGGTATCTTAACAACAGATTCTATTGAACAGGCTATTGAACGTGCTGGAACAAAGGCTGGTAATAAAGGATATGATTGTGCATTATCTGCAATTGAAATGGTTAATCTTATGAAACAGTTGTAAGAACAATACAACGAGACGATAAAGTCCTTGTAGAGCAAGAAGTAAATAGTTAATAAATATTTATTAACATTGGCTAAGATACTTGAACTATTCATTATGGTATGTTAAAATAGATTTGGACAAAAATTAAAACTAACCAAGAATAGTTCATATATCTTAGCTATTTTTATATTAGCATACGATTCAGAATTAGTCAAGGTAATAGTTTATTTTTTGCAACTATTTTTAAGAAAGAAGGTGTATGTTAATGTATAAACGCTTTGAACTTCTATTAGAAAAGAATAAGGTAACGGCCGCTGAGGTATCAAGAAGAACTGGCATTTTAAAATCAACACTATCTAAATGGAAATATGGAATATCTACTCCTAAAATGGACAAATTAAAACTGATTGCTGATTTCTTTCATGTATCGGTTGAATGGCTAGCTGGGTATGATAATCCTAACGAAACATTCGAATACCAGGTTGAAATCTCTTTTGTTGACAAAGTCTAAAATTCATTTTAATCTCAGCTTCTTATAAATTACATAGTCATCTCAAACAGAACAAAGTGTCTTCAACACTCTCAACTCCCCTGCCCCTCAATCAATCTTGAGGGAGAAGACACTTTGCTGTGCCGAGCAGGTGTCGCTGTACTTTAACGACTATTTTCCTTACCCGCTTGCGTGCATCCAGCCCCTGGTTTTTTAGGGGCTTTTTACACATTTATCTTTATTTTCGGTAATTTACCAACTCATCTAAAATCACATGAGCAATTGCATCTTTACTCATCAACGATACTGGTTTTTGTCCATTTTCTGTAATGATTGTTACTATATTAGTATTCCCTTGGAAGCCTGCACCCTCTTCACTAATACTATTGGCTACAATCATATCCAAGTTCTTTCTTTTTCGCTTTTCCTCTGCTCGTTCCAATAGATGTTCGGTCTCCATTGCAAAACCACAAATTATCTGATTGTCCTGTTTGCGTTCACCAATATATTGTAAAATATCATCTGTCCGCTCTAATTCAATAGTCATAGAACCATCCGACTTCTTCATTTTCTGCTTTTCCACTTTAGCTGGACGATAGTCAGCCACTGCGGCCGCTTTTACTATAATATCCTGTTCTGGCGCAAAAGATGTTACAGCATCAAACATTTCTTTCGCACTGACAACATCAATTCGATTGACTCCTAATGGTGTCTCTAGATTGGTTTTACCAGAGACTAGTGTTACCTCTGCACCTCTGCTTCGCGCAGCTTTTGCTATGGCATAACCCATTTTTCCAGAAGAGTGGTTTGTAATATAACGAACTGGATCCATCGCTTCCTGCGTCGGTCCTGCCGTAACTAAAACCTTCTTTCCTGCGAAGTCTTTTTCCTTTACTAAGGCATACTCAATGTATTCCATTAAAGTTTCTTCCTTTGCAAGTTTTCCACTTCCAGTATCTCCACAAGCTAATCTCCCTGCATCTGGCTGAATGATAGTCATTCCATGCTGTCTTAAATACTCTATATTTTCCTGCACAATGGCATTTTCCAGCATATTTGTATTCATTGCAGGTGCCACCAGAATCGGTGCTTTACATGCTAATACCGTAGTGGTAAGCATATCATCTGCAATACCGTGAGCCATTTTGCCTATTACGTTAGCACTAGCTGGTGCCACAAGCATAACATCTGCCTGTTTTGCTAAGGAAACATGGGCAACGTGAAACTGAAAGTTACGGTCGAAGGTTTCCACAAGACATTTATGATTGGTTAATGTTTCAAATGTAATTGGATGGATAAATTTCGTTGCATTTTCAGTCATAATGACATGTACGTCTGCTCCACGTTTGATTAAAGCGCTTGCTACATTTGCCATCTTATAGGCTGCAATACTTCCTGTGATTCCAAGAACGACTGTCTTTCCTTTCATCCTCTAAACCTCCAGGACAGCACCATATGCGCCGTGTTTTTCATAAGTTGTTACCTGACCGATTTTGTTGTCATCTTCTAAAAATACAACCTTTGGCTTGTGATCTGCCACTTCTTCGTCCTCTAATTCTGCATATGCCATGATGATGATTTTATCACCCTTCTGCACACATCTTGCAGCAGCACCATTTAAACAAATGATTCCACTGCCAGGTTCTCCTGCAATTGTGTAAGTCTCAAAACGATTTCCATTATTAATATCTACAATGTGAACTTTTTCGTATTCGTATATGCCTGCTGCTTCTAACAAATCACGATCCACCGTAATACTTCCTACATAATTTAAATCTGCTTCGGTAACCGTTGCACGATGCAATTTTCCTTTTAACATTGTTACACGCATTACTGTTCTCCTCCCAAAATCATTCGGTTGTCAATTAATCTAGTTTTTCCAATGTAAACTGCCATTGCTACTAAAGTAGATTCTGTTAATTTTTCGACGGGCTGCATAGTAAGAACATCCACTGCTTCCACATAATCAATTTTAGCTAGTGGTTCTGTCTCAATGTTCTTCTTCATGGCTTCTAATAGCGTTTTTGCATCACAGCCACCCTGTTTTACCATATCTTCCGCAAGATTTAACGTACGGCTAAGAATTAACGCAGCTTTTCGCTCCTCTTTAGATAAGTAGGTATTTCTTGAGCTCAATGCAAGTCCGTCCTCTTCCCTAACGATAGGGCAGCCAATTACTTTTACGTTCATATTTAAGTCAATTACCATACGTTTAATAATTGCCAGCTGCTGCGCATCCTTTTCTCCAAAATATGCTCTATCTGGTGTTACAATATTCATTAATTTACTAACTACAGTACACACACCTTGAAAATGAACTGGTCTGCTTTTTCCGCATAATTCTTCTGTTAATACGTTCATTCCAACGAAAGAACAGAATCCGTCTGTATACATCTCCCCTTTCTCCGGTGCAAAAATCAAATCTACACCTGCAGATTCACAAACAGCTTTATCATGTTCCAAATCTCTTGGATACGTTGCAAAATCTTCATTTGGTCCAAACTGAATTGGATTGACAAAAATGCTGACTACTACTTTTCCATTTTCCTGTCTAGCTCTATCCATTAAACTTTTATGTCCATTGTGTAAAAATCCCATAGTTGGAACAAGTGCAATCTCCTGTCCTTCTTTTCTCCACGCTGCTACTGCTTCTTTTACTTCACTAATTGTCTTAACTACTTTCATGATTTCCTCCAACTTAAATGTATATCATGTATTAATTTTCACCAACACATCTTAAAATTTCTTCATCTATATGAAAACAGTGTTCTTTGGCTGGAAACACTCCTTCTGCTACTTCCTTGCAGTATTGGGCAAATGCCTGTTTCATGATTTCTCCTGCATTCACAAATCTCTTTGCAAATTTGGGCTGCATATCACCATACATACCAAGCATATCCTGATATACTAAAACCTGTCCATCACAATCTGGACCCGCACCGATACCAATGGTTGGTATGGAAACTGCTTCTGTTATCATTTTCGCTAATTTATCTGGAACACACTCTAATACAATAGCAAATGCACCTGCTGCCTCCACTTTTTTCGCATCTTCAATTAATGTTCTGGCAGCATCAAAACTCTTTCCTTGCACTTTAAATCCACCAAATTCATTGACTGATTGTGGCGTTAATCCTAAATGCGCCATTACTGGAATAGACGCTTCTGTTATTGCTTTAATATGTGGGCAGACTTTTTCTCCACCTTCTAATTTGATTGCTTGGGCACCGCCTTCTTTTATAAGTCGCCCTGCATTCACTACTGCATCATAAACGGATGTTTGATAGGACATGAACGGCATATCTACGACAATCATAGTTTCTTTGGCACCTCTTGCTACTGCCTTTCCATGGTGAATCATATCTTCCATGGTAACTTCTAAGGTATTCTCATAACCGAGCATTGTCATACCAAGAGAATCTCCAACTAAAATCATATGTACACCAGCTTCATCAATAAGTTTGGCTGTCGTATAATCATATGCTGTCAACATAGATATTTTCTGATGATTATCTTTCATTTTTTGAATTGTTGTAACGGTCTGCTTCAACTTTCACTCCTCCATTTCTTTGTATAAAAGCATCAATAATGTCTCTTTACTTTCCATTTGGAAAAAGTGGATGATTTTATATAATTGAACGTTTTGGTACAGTTTTCTGTTCGAAATACCATCCAGTATTTACTATATAATTTTGACGCAGAAATGTAAAGCATAAATTGCGCAAGAATTGCATTTTCTTTTGTACATCTTGGCTTGTTTCTTGATTGCATGCTTATTTTACTGTCTTGATGAAGGTTCATGGGATTACGAACACATAAAAATCCTTCTTTTAACCGATTAAAAAAACAGTCCGAATAATAATTTGGTATATCTGTCCTCCTGCTCACACCCAATATCATGAAACTACCTCAAATTATCACTTAATACTTGGCTTCCATCTCCATAATCTTATCATAATAGAATTGATTGACTGGAACTGGAACACCGAATTTTGCTGCTTCGCGAATAATCGTTCCTGCGAATAACTCCACTTCCGATTTTCTTTTTGCCACTGCATCCTGTCTCATAGAAGGATATCCTTCTGGCTGCAAAGTACCCATTAATCGGATATATTCCTTGAATTCATCTTCTGTAAAATGAATTCCTTCTTTTTCTGCAACAGCCATTACCTCATGCATGGCGTCTGAAAGTTTCTGAAATCTTTCCTTTGATTCCAGCACTTCACGATAACATGCTTCGTATACGGTACAGGTCTGATTAATTCCAACATTCATAATCAGCTTGCCCCAAAGTGCATGACGAATATCCTCTTTTTCTTCATATATAAGTGAAACTGAGTCTAAAAATTCTTTCACAGCCTCCAAAGCAGGTTTCTGTTCCTTTTTTAAAACACCGATTTGCACTTTACCCTTACCTGAAAAAATAAGGTCTGTACCTTCACGCATAGCATCCATTCCCAAGGCTACACAGTAAACAAGGTTCTTGTCTCCATATTTTTCTGCAATCATTTCTTCACTTGAAATGCCATTAAGAACTGAAATAATAATCGTATGTTCCCCAACTGCTGGTTTCATCATATCAAGTGCATCTGCTAATCCGTTGTATTTTGTTGCCACAATGATAAAGTCTAACGGCTTACTGTCTTTGGCATCTATCATTTGAAATTCTGTTGGAATACCATTTACGGTATATGCAGCATCTTTGTATTTTTCATATCGGGCTGTGTCCATTATGAAACTGACATATTCTTTTCCTATTTTGCTTTGGATATGGTCACCATACATTAGCCCAAGGGCGCCCATTCCTACGATTCCTACTGTTTGAATTCTCATCTGTCTTCCTCCTTTGCCGTTTTCGATTATATCATAGATTCAGAAAAAAAACACCCAACAATAGCCACTGCCACTGTTGGATGTCCTTCCATACCTATTTTCTTTTATTCATCCTGCTTTTTATGGCTCAATCCCACTTACTAAAACATCGTCATAGTAAACGCAGATTGTCTCGCCACCTTTATAAGAATAATCATTTGTCTGATCAAATGCACTCCAGTTATTGTTTGCTAATCTAGTATCAATTGAAATCGATTTGCCTGCTGGAAGTGCTGTTTCCAAGTCTGCAAAGGAAATGTCACAGTAACAGTCATTTCCGCTGATTATGCCAAATGTGCTTGTTACATTCTTGGTTGCATTTACATACCAAGGTGCACAGTCAAGCTGCATTCCTGCTGCATCAACGTAAAGAACCTGTTCAACATTGGCATCCTTTGTGTAGTAATAACGAATCTTCACTTTGGACAAATCAACATCCTTGTCTCCATTATTCGTTAAAGTATATTTTCTCTGAATGGTTGTTTCGGTTGCTCCGCCTAATCCTAAAACATCTACGGAAAGAGCTGCCTTCGTGGATGGGTTTACTGGCTGTTTTACGGTAATAATAACTGGGTCACAGAAAACAACTTTGCCTGACGTTAAGGTCGCTGCTGCTGTAATCACAACTTTGGAGATACCATTTCCACTTTCAGCAAATCCTGTTGGTGCATTATAAATAACCTTTGCTCCGTCTGCATCCCCCTTACCGATTAGTGTTCCATTTGCATATACACTAATAGAAGAAATGCTTCCAGCTCCAGTAGGTTCTACTACGATAGTTGCGCTCTTGTCGCCTGCTGCTGTGTCAAGTACAGTGCCTTCTTTTGGACTTGTAATTGTAATAACTGATGCCTGGGCTTTTTCAAAACGTGCTGTTATCTGATATGCTTTACTTGTTACTTCTATACCGCTGCTTGTAATGGCTTTTGCGGTAATTACTAAGTCCTTGGTTTCTTCGTCTCCCTCTTGAACTGGAGTGTATTCTACGGAATATGGAGCTTTTGTTGCAACTCCAACTTTCTCGTCATTTACATAGAATTCAACTTTGTCAACATTTTCATTGTTTTTAACATCTGCATTTAACGTAATTGGTGTAACGCCTTCTGTAAAGTCTAACTCGTCACCTGCTTTTGTATTTGCAACACTTGCAGAAACAGCCGGTTTTACTTCGCCACGGCCTGGCTCTTCACCCCAGACTAATTTATCCCCTTCATATAAAGTGATCTTGTCTGTACGTGCAAAATCGTCTGTAAGACCTTCGCGGCTATAGTCGTTAGTTGGGTCCCAGTTTGGTTTCCACTCAGAATCAAGTTGTGGCACTAATGCGAAGTGAATTTCACGATCACCATGGAAGAAATCTCCTGTCCAGTTTAATTCTACATAATAAATGTTGTTTTCTTCGTCCCATGCATATGGTCCGTTTACCTTAGTTCCTTTTCCATCTACTGTAAGAGCTTCATCGTACATAACGGCTAAGTTTAAGTCTTTGATACTTTGTTTCTTTGCTGCCATTTCGGAAATGTCAAAGAAATATCTAGCTGATAAATTACCTACTCTACGTGGATAGCAGGCAGTGTCATTGGTAACACGAACGGTTAATTGCGTTCTTTCTGCATTTTCCTGCTCCATCTTTCCTTCTACGAAGAAAGCATGTTCATCGTTATCTTGTGGAAGTTCTTTTAAGGTTTCCTGACCTTTTCCGTACTGTTCATAAATACCTGCTAATGCTCCAACAAAACCTGCGTTGTAGTCAATTGCAACTTCGTTGTATACATAATTGGTTCTGTCATCTTCATGATAATCATCAAAGTCTGGTCCACCTACTAAAGCACCGTATAATACATGTTTTGCATCTACTGGGTCTTCCATGCTGTTTGTCAAAGAACCATGAGATGCTCTATGATGCGGTTCCACTGCCGAAGTTTCATCATAGCCTACTTCATAACAGCGGTGCATTGGGTTATCACCTAAGATGTAATCCATCTGGCTCTTAGCCCACTCTACGAAACGCTGTTCTTTGTCATATTTATTGTATACTAATGCACACATCTGAGCTGCTGCATTGTAACGAGCAGAACCCCATGTGGAAATAACACTAAATCCTGCTGGTGTTTTCTCAAGATAAGTGCTGTCTGCTGAATTTTCATGCTGTACACCTGACCAGTATTCTAGATTCCATCTGAAAATGTACCAGTGTAATGGGTCGTCTGTAATTGGTGCTAATTTTGCAAATACACCTCCCCAAACAGTATCCCAGGAATGAACCCAGATATTTTGCCATGTGCTTGATGTTGTCTTAATAATCTGTTTCATATAACCTGTGTAATTACCTTGTGAATCAATATGACAGATATCATCTATGTAACTTTCCTTTCCTGTACAAATGTTTAACCAAACAGCTGCCCAGGACATTTCATCATCATCATAACTTGAATTATAGAAACCGCCAGAGAAACCACATCCCCTGTTTGCTACGGCAAATTCATATAATGCTTTTGCTGTATCCAAACATTTTGCAGCATACTCTGGATCTGTTTCCTTAAAGTTTAAATAACTGGTTGCCAATGCGGCTGCGGCTGCGGCACATTGATCACTTGCTGGTTCTTCGCTTGTTGCAAGCCAGACTGGTCTTGGAGTTGTCTGTAATTCAGGTGCTCCCCAGTAGTTATGGTCTGTAGAACCATCACCGACCTGATAACAGAACGCAACTACATCACCATTTTCGTCACGGAATGTACTACGTAAAAAGTAATCGGTAAAGTGTCTTAATATGGATTCTATATGTTCTTGTTCCCCTGCTTCAACGAAAGAATCTTTGAACTCATAGTAACTCCATCCTAATGTAGATGCAGAATAACTTTGTGGAAGACCAAATTTAACATGGTCACCAGCGTCATGGAATCCACCTTGCAGATCCATTGTTCCATCTCCGTCTGGGTCAAGTACATCACTATGTGCATCAATGAAACTTTGTGACATATTCGTGCCGACTCCTGCTTCACTCTTTGGAATCAAAGGTACTTTTGCATCTTCCATATGGCAGTCACCTCTGTAACTTAATCTGCCATCCTGTTTTCCACACATATTAGCATCGTAGAAATACAATGATTTCTGGAATGCCTGTGCATAATTGAAAGTGCTCTCATTTTCCTCAATAGCAGCACTTACAATTGTTTTTGCTGGTATTGGTGTGAGTACCATGGTACAAGCCAAGATACCTGCAAAACCTCTTTTTAACCACTTACTATGCATCTAATCCCTCCTGTGTAAATAATAATTTGTACCAATAGTTATCTATTGCAGTTTTAGTATAGCAGAAATTTCCATATTCGCAAGAATTCTTGCTTAGCATGTACCTATTTATGCTTTATCTTGCTATTGACATTCTTAGAAACTACCTAAATATATATTTTACGCCAGTTTGTAAACTTCATATCCTGAAAATCCGATATATAAGGAAAGTGTGTGAAAGGCAGGAAACACTATGGATATCAAAATAAGTGCTATAAAACCTATTAAGAATAATACAATCAAACCTTTAAAAATCTTTCAGCCAGAAGAAAAGGATGATGAGGCGGTAACAAGAAAATTAAATAAGATTACTGCTAAGTTAAAAGCAGGGAAACGGCTTACTGCAGAAGAGAAAAGCTTTCTTCTTAGACATTCACCTGCATTGTACCAGACTGCCAAACGAGTTGAATTACAACGTAATGCGCTAAAAGAACAGTTAAAACATGCTAAATCCAAAGAAGAAGTGAACGAGGTAGTCGGTCAGGCATTAGGTTTAGTCTCCAAAAAGGATCCTGACTATGAATATGTTGTTGCAGGACTAAAGGATGAGGTTAAAACTTTTAAAGCGACAAATCAATACAAGAAACTTCCCGCTACTAGAAAAGAGGCATGTAAAAAGGGTACATATTATCCATCCATAAACGCTAACAAAGATGATCAGAAGGACGAAGGAAGTACAACTGGTTTTTATGATTCAACTGGACGATATATCTAAAAGGGAGATAAACCTTGCTATCTCCCTTTTCTTAAACTCAATACATCCTTTCTGCTTTAATTAATTCTAACAATTCCTTAGCAGCATAGGAAATTGCTGTGTGCTTACTATAAATAATACTGAACTTTCTCTTTGGAATCTTTTTCTTGAATTTTAATTCCCACAAATTACCATTCTCTAATTCTTTTCTTGCAAACTCCTTCATCACACAACCAATTCCCAAATTTCGATAAGCAAACTGTACAATCATATCACTAGTTGCAAGTTCAAATTCTGGTGTAATAATGATATCATTCTTTTGCAGGAATTCATCTAAATACTTTCTAGTACTGCTATTTTCCTCTAAACAGATAATCGGATGCTTCAATAATTCTTCCAGTTCCAGTTCCTCATCTGCCAGACCCTTTAACTGTTTTCCAACTACAAAACAATCCTCTATGATTTTTACATCTAACGCTTCTACTTCATCTTTGATATCAAATGGAGAACTAACGATGCCAAAATCAATAATTTCTTTATATAGATTATCTACCGTCTGGTCCATTGGTCACTTTCACCTTAATCTCAGGATGCAATTCATGGAACTTTTCCAAATAGGGAAGAAGGAAAAACTGTAATGTCATATCAGATGCACCAATCCTGATTTCCCCTGCCTGAAGCTGCATAATCTGCTTGATTTCCCGTTCTCCCTTTTCAAACTCTTCCATTCCTCTTTCTACATGGAGATATAATCTTTCTCCCTCTTTCGTCAGTTTTGCTCCCTTCGAGGTTCTTACAAACAATTCACAATTTAACTTTGCTTCTAACTGCCTGATCGACTGGCTCATAGCAGGCTGGGAGATACACAATTCTTCTGCTGCTGCACTAAAACTTTGACATTTCCCCACATAATAAAAATTCTTATAATATTCTAGATTAAAAAGCATCTTTCTTCTCCCTTTTCTATTTCACAGTTTGTTCATACTTTCGCCAAAATTTAAACACGATTTTTTCTTATAGTATTATACATAAAGAAGAACAAAAACTCTTTATTTTTTTCATAAACTCCTCTTATTTGCCGCGCCGAGCGGGTGTCGCTAAAAGACAGCGACACCCGCTCGTGTGCATCCTGCCCCCTGTTCTTTAGGGGGCTTTTTAATTGATAGGAAATAGCGTGTAGCGGAATTTTCTATCAATCAATTAGAAAAACCGGCATTTTCTCCATGCCGGTTTTTTTACATCATATTATACATTAATCTCAGCTTTTAAACCAAGGAATTCTTTGTTCTCATCTAAGATAGGCTTGATCACTTCTGCAACAAATTCTTCTACCTGCTGTTCAGAACGACCAGTATATTTAGATGGATCCATTGTTTTCTTAAGTTCATCTAAACTCATGTTAAATGCAGGGTCAGCAGCAATTAATTCAAGTAAATTGTTGTCTAATCCCTTTTCTTTGACATTGCGTCCCGCTTCCATAGAAAGTGTACGGATTCTTTCATGTAATTCCTGACGGTCGCCACCAGCTTTTACAGCATCCATCATAATGTTCTCTGTTGCCATAAATGGTAATTCAGACATTAAACGTTTTTCAATTACTTTAGGATAAACAACTAAGCCATCTACAACATTTAAGTATAAATCAAGAATTCCGTCGATTGCCAAGAATGCTTCTGGAATGCTTAAACGTTTGTTGGCAGAATCATCTAATGTTCGTTCAAACCACTGTGTTGCGGATGTAATTGCAGGATTTAATGCGTCTACCATTACATAACGAGATAAAGACGCAATTCTTTCACTTCTCATCGGATTTCTCTTATAAGCCATAGCAGAGGAACCGATCTGTGTTTTTTCAAATGGCTCTTCAATTTCTTTTAAGTGTTGTAATAAACGAATGTCGTTTGAGAATTTATGAGCACTTGCAGCGATTCCGGCTAATACGTTGGCAACTCTTGTATCAACCTTACGGGAATAAGTCTGGCCGGATACTGGGAAGCATGCTTTGAATCCCATTTTCTCTGCAATTTTCTTATCTAATGTTTTGATTTTTTCATGGTCACCATCAAATAATTCTAAGAAACTAGCCTGTGTACCTGTTGTACCTTTAGAACCAAGAAGTTTCATGTTATCAAGACAGTGATCTAAATCTTCCATATCTAATACTAATTCCTGTAACCATAAAGAAGCTCGTTTTCCAACTGTTGTTGGCTGTGCTGGCTGAAAATGCGTAAATGCCAATGTTGGAAGTGCTTTGTATTCCATCGCAAACTTGCTTAATTCGTTCATCACGTTCACAAGTTTTTTCTTTACTAACTGAAGTGCTTCTGTCATGATGATAATATCCGTGTTATCACCTACGTAACAGGAAGTTGCACCAAGGTGAATAATACCTTTTGCATTTGGACACTGAACACCATATGCATATACGTGTGACATAACGTCATGACGAACAGCTTTTTCTCTTTCTTTTGCTACGTCAAAGTTAATATCATCTGCATGTGCCTTTAATTCATTAATTTGTTCTTCGGTTATATTTAACCCTAATTCATGTTCCGCTTCTGCTAATGCAATCCATAACTTTCTCCAGGTTCTGAATTTCTTGTCTGGTGAAAAAATATACTGCATTTCCTTACTTGCATAACGTTCTGATAATGGGCTTACATATCTATCTGTACTCATAATTTCCTCCTACTTGTCATATTCTCCACGGATATCTTCTCTTGGTGGTTCTACTGGATAATTGCCTGTAAAGCAGGCATCACAGTAACCATTGTCTCCATCAATTAATTCTGCCAAACGGTTCACATCCAAATATCCAAGAGAATCTGCCCCAAGCATTTTACATATTTCGTCAATTGATAATTTATGTGCGATTAATTGTTCGCTAGATGGTACATCAGTACCAAAGTAACAAGGGAATAAGAATGGTGGGGAACTGATTCTTACATGTACTTTTGTTGCACCTGCATTTTTCAGCATCCGCACAATTCTTTCACTGGTTGTTCCTCTTACGATGGAATCATCTACCATAACAACTCGTTTTCCTTTTACTACTTCTTTTAAAACATTTAATTTAATCTTAACGGCAGATTCACGAACAGATTGTTTAGGCTTGATGAATGTTCTGCCGACATAACTGTTTTTAATAAATCCCATGCCATATGGTATTCCACTTTCAAGAGCAAACCCCATAGCAGCCGCATTACCGGAGTCAGGCACTCCAAGAACAATATCCGCTTCACATGGATGAGTCTGTGCTAAAATCTTACCCGCCATGATTCTGGAATTGTATACGCTGACACCATCTACATAGCTGTCTGGTCTTGCAAAGTAAATGTACTCAAAAATACATTTTGCTGTCTTCTTAATCTGTAGACTTTTATCTGATTTTATTCCATCCTTGCTGATTGTTACAATTTCTCCTGGTTCTACGTCACGAACAAATTCTGCACTAATCGCATCTAATGCACATGTTTCTGATGCTAAAATGTATGAATTATCACGTTTTCCAATTACTAAGGGACGGAAACCAAACGGATCTCTTGCTCCAATTAATTTTCTAGGACTCATTACAATTAAGGAATAGGCTCCTTTGATTTTTAACATCGCATTTTTTACAGCAGATTCAACATCTGGTGTATTCAAACGCTCTCTTGCTATATGATATGCAATTACCTCTGAGTCAATCGTAGTCTGAAAAATTGCTCCTGTATACTCAAGTTCATGACGTAATTCCGGCGCATTGGTTAAGTTACCATTATGTGCTAAAGCTAATGTACCTTTTACGTAGTTCAAAACTAAAGGCTGTGTATTCTCATTACAGCTGGCACCAGCAGTTGAATAACGAACATGGCCAACTCCAATGTCTCCCTTTAATCCACTTAAATTTTCATGATGGAATACTTCATTGACAAGTCCCATCCCTTTTACAGATTGTACCCGTCCTTTTGGACCTTTTGTATCACTAACCGCAATACCACAGCTTTCCTGTCCTCTGTGCTGCAGGGCGAACAACCCATAATAAATGGAAGATGCAATATCTCCACCATCTAAATCATATATTCCAAAAACACCGCATTCTTCATGAAGCTCGTCTGCTCTAAATTCACTTACTAAATTACTCATGACATATCCTCACTTTTTTAGTTATTCCTATAACGTAAAAAGAATTGACGTCACCGAAATTGTGGCGTCAGTTCTTAATATTTCATAACCTGTTTCACGAAGCGTGACAGCGTCTGTTTTATTTAATAAGACCAATTCTCTTAGCTACTTCGTTGTAAGCATCTTCTACATTGCCAAGATCTCTTCTGAAACGATCTTTGTCAAGTTTTTCATGGGTTTTCTTATCCCAGAAACGGCAAGTATCTGGTGAAATCTCATCTGCTAAAATAATCTGTCCTTTATATCTGCCAAATTCTACTTTGAAATCAATTAAATCGATTCCGCATTCACTAAAGAATTCTACTAAAAAGTCGTTAATTTTAAATACTAAGTCTGTGATTGTGTCGATTTCCTCTTTTGTTGCAGCTCCGATAGCAATTGCATAATAATCATTAATCATTGGATCGCCGAGTGCATCGTCTTTATAACTAAACTCTAATGTAGGGCAAAGCAGTTTCTTACCTTCTTCGATACCGAGTTTCTTGGAAAAACTTCCTGCAGCAACATTACGAACAATTACTTCTAATGGAACAATTTCCACTTTCTTTACTGCTGTTTCTCTGTCACTTAACTCTTCTACTAAATGAGTTGGAATCCCTTTTTCTTCAAGTTTCTTAAAAAGATAATTTGTCATCTTATTGTTGATAACACCTTTTCCAGTAATAGTGCCTTTTTTTTCACCATTGAATGCAGTAGCGTCATCTTTGTAATCAACGATAAGTACGTCTTCTACATCAGTCTTAAAAACTTTCTTTGCTTTTCCTTCATATAGCATATCCAATTTTTTCATATCCTGCCACCTATCCTTTTCTTGAAAGTGTTCCATGTAATTTGTATGCGAACGCATACTCTACGAACAATTATAATAGAACATTTTAAATAAACAATAGTTTTTTCGAGAAATTCATCCAAAAAAGCAAATTTTTCAGAGAATTTTCGCCAAACATTAGTGGTAGTTTTAAATGTTATTTTGATTTCTTATAAATCAGATCGTTGTTGGAAAGGATTAAACCTCTCTTGATTTTCGTCTCTAGTATACGCTGAACGGACTCATCAATTCGGCTTTCTTTCATGTCACCACGGATTACAGCATTGACAACTTTGTTATATGCTTCTACAAAATCAGCTGGCGCAAGAACTACGTCTGCGCCTGCATTTATGGCCTTTAAAGCTGCATCTCCTGCAGAATAGTTATTGGTAATCGCCTTCATATCCATTGCATCGGTAATGACAACCCCATTAAATCCTAGTTCTGTACGAACGATATCCTTCATAACCAATGGACTAAGGGAAGCTGGCAACGTATTACCTGCAACACGGCTGATGGAAATATGAGAAATCATAATAAAATCAGCACCTGCTTTAATTCCTTTCTTGAAAGGAACAAAATCCACAGTTCTCAGACGGTTAATATCACTTCCGATATTCACACTTGACTTATGGGTATCCCCCTCTGCATCTCCATGGCCTGGAAAATGTTTTAGCGTAGAACTTACTCCTGTGCTTTGCAGCCCTTTCACTACAGCAGATGAAAGTTTTGCAACTAAATCGGCATCCGAACCAAAAGAACGATTGCCTATTTCGGTGTTTCTTTCATTGGTACGAACATCTGCAACTGGTGCAAAATCCAGATTGAAACCTAATTCTTTGATCTCCGTTCCAATGGTTTTTCCCATGTTATAACAGAATTTGCTTCCTTCCGTAGATCCTACTACTTCCATTGAAGGGAACTGGGTTGTCTTCATATTTGGGTTATTGCCAATTCGTGCAATATCTCCGCCTTCTTCATCTACCGCAATCCAAAGGGGAATGTTAGTGTTTGCTTGCAAATCACTGTTTAGCTTTATCGTCTGTTCTCTTGTTTCAATATTTCTAGAAAATAAAATCACGCCACCAACAGAATACTGCTCTAGGTTTTCTTTCATTCTTTTTGTTATCTTTCGATGTTCGAAAAAAGTACCTTTCGTATCGTCTAGTGACTCCAGATTTACAAGGAACATCTGTCCAACCTTTTCTTCTATGGTCATATTGGAAAGAATGGCCTTTGCTAAACCTGTAATCTGATTGCTGTCTGTAAATACAGTTCCTTCTTCACCTGTTACTTGAGGCTCGTCCATTACTTCTGGAGTAGCTGTTGCTTCGGCAGACTGTTGTGGCTCTTTGTTCTCAACTTGAGGTTTGCTGTTTTTTCCACAACCTGTAACGACTAGAGAGAACAATACCATGATAATGAGTAACTTTTTCATTTTTATTTCTCCGTTTCTTGTGTTGTCAAATGATTGATTGTGTTTCTTCTATTATAAGAAATTACAATTAGAATCATTATAGCATACTGAAAAATCGAATTCTAGCAAAAAAGTGAGCAGCATATTTTCATACACTGCTCACTTTCTTATCAAACTACCAAATCCTATAATTTCCACTTAACGCTAACATTGAAAACATATACAAACAATTATCATAATACCTACGTTCACCCGTTCTG
Organism: uncultured Lachnoclostridium sp.; assembly: GCA_937903005.1. Lineage (GTDB taxonomy): Bacteria > Bacillota > Clostridia > Lachnospirales > Lachnospiraceae > Clostridium_AI. The sequence continues at coordinate 27,396 of CALFNR010000176.1, forward strand.
AGCGGCGTATTCCAGAATTCAATTACACACTGTTTGGCATATTCACCGTTTGCTGCTAAAGACGCCTGAGCGTTGGTTGCAGTAATTGCAACTGGATGTAATGCCTTTTCGTTAAGCACTTCTCCTTCTATTGTGTAAACTGCACGATTATTTTCTTTTACCGTTTCACAGAAAAACTTCTGCAGATTGTTTGCTATGGTGCAATGCCAGTCTCCTTCTTGTTTACCAGACCATTCATAATCAAGCGCGATATTCGCTATCGTACGGTAAGCATCGCTATAATACCAGTCATGTCTTCCAAAAATGTGCTGCATTTTCTCGTATGGCCTTCCGTCGTAATAGCTGTACTCTGGACATAATCCCGTCACAGGATGGCATGCTTTCAAAAGATATGCTCGACTAGCTTCTGCTGCTTCTTTCCAGAAAACACGATCCTCTTCATTGGCCCACAGAGCGAACAAATCGTAAAAGTGTGGAAAATGATAGGAAGGGTCAGTAAATTTAAGTCCTGGAACAAAGCGAATCAGCTTGTTTTCCGGCTCCCACATTGGATTGCCTGTTTCTTTTTCTCCTTTATGCACACAGGTATGTAACAGCTCTCTGGCTTCCTTGGAATAACAAAAGATTCCTTCTCCATCTCCCCATCGGTGTGATGCGAAGAATAATGCCATCGCAAAAAATTCCTCACCATCTGGTGCTGGACCATCACTGTTTTTGGTACCATCTGGCTGAACGGACCAGGCAAAGTAACCCTTATTTTCACCTTCTGTCATATACATGTACGTTTTCGCCCATTTCCAGATTCGGTCAAATTCCTCTTTATGATTCAGTTGAACACACATCATCATTCCATAGGACATGCCCTCTGTTCGAACATCAATGTTCCCTGTATCTACAAGGTAACCTGTTTCATTTTCCCCTTCATAATAAAACTTATTTTCACCGTAGAACATCTCTTGAAACGTGTCTTCTACTCGTTTCCTGATTTTCTCTTCACTGTATCCACACTCTGCAAATACATTTCTATATTCTTTTTTCTCCATACGACTCCTCTAATCTAGAATTCTACTTCCGTAGTTTCTCCTGTTAATGTAATATCAAAAGATTCCACTGTCTTACCTGTGAGTTCCGTGCTTCTGGCATCTGGCTGCTGTCCACCAATTGTGATGACAAATTCACCTGGTTCAATGACACAGTTTCCTTCTTCTGTAATCAATGCGAAATCTCTTGGCTGTAAGGTAATGTCCACCTGTTTGCTTTCCTTTGGCTCTAATTTTACTACTTGTATTCCCTTTAATGCACGTTTGGGAACGGTTACGCTTGCTTCCACATCTTTTACATACACTTGAACTGCTTCATATACTGGATAGTTTCCTGTATTCTTTACTTCTGTAGAAATCATAATGCTATCTCCAATTGCTGTTTCTGTTTTATCTGCTTTTGCATTGGAATACTCTACATTGGAATAGGTTAAACCATAACCAAATGGGTACAGGATTTTGCTGTCCGTATAACGATAGGTACGATTTTCCATGCTGTAATCCTCAAAAGGTGGTAAATCATCTGTAGATGCGTAGAAAGTAACTGGCAACTTACCACATGGGCTAATATCACCAAATAATGCTTCTGCTGCAACTTTTCCGCCTCTTGCTCCTGGATACCAAAGGTCAATAATGGCATCCACATTTTCATTTGCCCAGCTTAAGTCCATCGCACTTCCTGCTAAAAGCAATAATGCAACTGGTTTTCCAACTGCTGTTACTTTTTCTAATAATTCCTGCTGTAAACCTGGTAAACGAAGATCCTTTTTATCACCACTTGCGTATTCGTTACCGGCATCCCCTTCTTCTCCTTCTAGGAATGCATCAAGTCCAAGACACATCACAACTACGTCTGCTTGTTCCGCTGCAAGGACTGCTTCTACCATACGGTCTTTTGCAAGCGCAAGATTTTCTACTTTTTCTTTATATAAATGACATCCTTCTGCATATAATACTCTGGTATCTTCTCCTACATACTGTTTAATTCCCTCAAGCGGTGTGATATATTCGGAAGAAGTTCCAATATAATTACCAACCAGACCATCTCTGCTGTTTGCGTTTGGTCCAATGACAGCAATTGTCTTTAGCTTATCTTTTTGTAATGGAAGCAATCCATTATTTTTAAGCATTACCATGCTTCTTCTTGCTGCATCCAAAGATAACGCTACGTGTTCTTTACATTCTACTAAGCTATATGGAACATCTTCATATGGAGATGGATAATCTTTCATCATACCAAGACGAATACGTACCTCCATCAAACGTTCTACTGCTGCTGTAATAGAATCTTCGTCAATTAATCCCTGCTTATATGCGGAATATAAATGTAAAAATGCACTTCCACAGTTTAAATCACAGCCATTTTTTACTGCCATGGCAGCAGATTCTTCTACCGAATTCGTTACCCCATGATGTTCATGGAAATCTAAGATAGCCCAACAGTCGGATACAACATGACCTTCAAATCCCCACTGTTCGCGGAGAATATCTTTTAACAATGTTTTACTTCCACATGCTGGTTCTCCATTGACACGGTTATAAGCACCCATAACCGCTTCCACTTTTGCATCGGATACACATCTCTTAAATGCATATAGATAGGTGTCGTACATATCACGAATGGAAACCTTAGCATCAAAGGAATGTCGGATTGCTTCTGGACCACTGTGTACTGCAAAATGTTTTGCACAAGCAGCAGCTTTTAGATGTTCTCTATCATCTCCTTGAATTCCTCGTATATAGGCCTTTCCTAGCTCTGCTGTCAAATATGGATCTTCTCCAAACGTTTCATGTCCCCTTCCCCATCTTGGGTCTCTGAAAATGTTGATATTTGGCGCCCAGAATGTAAGGCCTTTATATATATCATGGTCACCCTTCTTGGAAAACGCATTGAATTTTGCACGTCCCTCTGTAGAAACCACATCTCCTACTGTATGTAATAGTTCTTTATCAAATGTTGCTGCCATTGCAATCGCCTGTGGAAACATCGTAGCAACCCCCGCTCTTGCAACTCCATGTAACGCTTCGTTCCACCAGTTATAGGCCGGAATATTTAATCTCTCAATGGCTGGTGACTGATATAGCATCTGCCCCATTTTTTCTTCTAATGTCATCTGACTTACTAATTGTTTTGCATACTGTATTGTCTGTTCACTCATATCTACTCGCTCCTATTCTTACCAATCTTTATCCATGATTCTATCATATAATACTACCTGACTGCTATCTTCTTAATTCTTGTTTAATCACTATCAATTCTTGCCATCCAAGCCAAAACGCGATAAGATTGTATCAGAGAAAAACATGGAGGATTCTTATGATTGAACATTTAACAGGAATACACGAAACCGTTGAATATAATCGTGTTTCCCAAATCAGACTTTATAATAATGCAGAATATGAGGATTACCCAGCTCACTGGCACACTCCAATCGAAATCGTGATGCCTACTAAGAATAACTACACTGCTTTGCTTGGCAAAGAAACCATCGAACTAAATGCAGGTGATATCTTATTAATCTGTCCTGGTGTAATTCATGCTCTACGCTCTCCTGAAACTGGTGAACGAATCATCTTTCAAGCAGAAATCGGCATCCTCAGGGAAATTCCAGAAGTGGAGTCAACATTAAGCCTAATAGCACCTGCAATCCTGCTATCTAAAGATACTGCACCTATGATTTATGAACAGATTTACAACATTATTCTTGCTATTAACAAGGAATACCATAGCAATAATTCATTATCTAGCGCTGCGATTTATTCCAAGGTACTTGAGATGTTCGTTCTAACTGGAAGAAACTATACCGAAAATGTAAAACGGTTTGATACTGGGAATCAGAAGCAAAAAGAATATACAGAAAAATTTATCCAGATCTGTAATTACATAAATGAACATTGTACAGAAGATTTGACATTAGACGAGATTGCCGCTATTGCTGGTTTTAGTAAATATCATTTTTCAAGGTTATTTAAACAGTTTAGCAATGTTACTTTTTATAAATACCTAAACCAGAAACGAATCTCTTATGCGGAAATTTTGTTAGCCGACTCTTCCAATTCCATTACAGAGGTTGCCTTTCGTTCTGGATTTTCCAGCCTGTCGGCTTTTATTCGTATGTTTAAACTGATTAAACAGTGTACACCAACTGAATTTCGTAATATGTATCTGTCAATCCGATAAAAAAGAACTGTAGCAGAATCCAAATAACTCCCGTTTAGGTGACAAGTTTTACTTCACTTGCCACCTAAACGGGAGCTTCAATTAAAAGTAATGGATACACCAGCACTTTTATGTATTATTCTTTTACGCCACCAAGTGTTAAACCTGTTACGAAATATCTTTGTAAGAATGGATAGATACAGATAATTGGTAACATAGTAATGATTGTCGCAGCAGCACGAACGGATGTTGGTGTTACAGAACCCGCTGCATTTTTCATAGATTCTACAGAACTTGACTGATTGGTAACGGAACTTAACAGTTTCATTAGTTCGTACTGTAATGTTGTATATTCTGGACTCATTCTGTTATACAGCATTGCATCAAACCAGGAGTTCCACTGTCCTACGGCTACGAACAAAGCTACTGTAGCGTATACTGGTTTACACAAAGGAGAAATGATTTTTGTAAATACGGTAATGTAGCCAGCACCATCTAACTGTGCAGATTCTTCCAAACTGTCTGGCAGTCCGTTCATGTAAGTACGAAGCACTAACATATTGAACGCACTAATCATACCAGGAATGATATATACTGCGAAACTGTTCGTCATACCAAGTGATTTTAAAACTAAGAAATTTGGAATCAATCCGCCGTTCACATACATCGTAATTACCCAGAACAAAGAAAGTTCTTTTTTAAATAAGAAACGCTTCCGACTGATTGTAAATGCAAGCCAGGCATTTGTTACAAGCGCTAGCAGTGTACCAATTACAGTTCTTGCCACTGTGATATAAGCACCTGTTATCAGATTCTGTTTCTGAAGCACCGTATGGTAATTCTTTAACGTCCATTTACGAGGCCATAGATAAATACCGCCTCTTAATGCATCGGTACCATCGTTAAATGAAATTGCTAGAGTATTTAGTACCGGATACAGTGTGACTACAACGAATGCAATCATAAATATTGTGTTGCAGATAATAAATGCTATATCTGCTTTTGATTTTTTTCTCATGTTACTGCCTCCTTAGAACAATCTCTCTTCGCCATTTCGTTTTGCAATCTGATTTGCCACTACGATCAAGACAATACTTACTAAGCTCTTGAAGATACCAGCTGCGGTACCAATTGCATAATCGCCTTGACTAATACCCCATTTCAGAACGTAAATATCAATTGTCTGGGATACTCTCTGAACTAGTCCATTTCCTAATAAATACTGAATTTCAAATCCTGCATTTAATACGTTACCAACATTCATTAATAATAGAATAATAATGGTTGACTTAATGCCAGGAAGTGTTATGTATCGAATCTTTGCCCATCTTCCACCACCATCAATTGCTGCTGCCTCATAGAGAGATGGGTCAATTGCTGTAATTGCGGCTAAGTAAATAATTGCATTCCAGCCTGTTTCTTTCCATACATTTGCAAATGCTACAATCCACCAGAAATATTTTGGATGTGCAAAGAAATTTAGGGGCTGTTTCAAGATACCAAAATTAAGCAGTAATTCATTTATAATGCCATTACTGGATAATGCATCATGTAAGATACCTGTAACGATAATCCATGATAAAAAGTGTGGCAGATAAGAAATCGTCTGGACTGTTTTCTTACCAGCCTTATTTTGGATTTCGTTTAACAGAATTGCAAATCCAATTGCAGTTACAAATGTTGCAACTAAATTAAGACATCCCATTGCTAAAGTATTTCGAATTACTCGAATAAATGTATCATCGGAAAATAATCTTTGAAACTTTGCCATTCCTACAAATGCTGAATGAAAAAATCCATCTTTTGGCTTATAATCCTGAAATGCCATAAGCCAGCCAAACAGTGGAATATAGCAGAATATAAGGCCATATATAACAATAAGTGCCGCACCTATTAAAAGGACTTTCTGCTTTTTAACCTCTTTCCAGGTTATCTTTGTTCTTTTCTCTTTCACTACTTGCTTTTTACGTTTTGCTACCGAAGCCATACCTTCACTCCCTTTAAAACAGGCAGCCGACGTTTGATTCAGCTGCCTGACTTTTGTTACAATCGCCGACTCATCTTGGTGGACTATTGCTTTTCACTATATAACTACATACTGTAGATTATTTTTCATATTTAGCTGCTTCATTTATTCTTCTGTCAAGTTCTGTCTGCATTTCGTCAACAAATGCCTGTGGATTACATTTGTTATAAGCTTTCATGTAATCCTCCCAGCCTTTTTCAAAATCTTTCGCCATTACAACTTTTGGAAGGTACTCATGTTTGATTTCACCCATCTTAGTCCAAGCTGTACCACCTTCTGTACTTGTTGTCATGTTGTTAGAGTATGAATACATTGGATACCAAGGTCCAGGAGCATCGCAAGTACCGATCATATCAACATATGTCTCAGCACCATAAGCATCAAATGTTTTCTGTACATTAGGACTTAAAGCATCGTAGAATTCTTTTGGCTGGCCTTCTGGTTTTGTAGCGTTAATGCCATCATCATTTGTTCCGTTGTATTGTGGAAAGTATGAATATGTGCAAGTATGAGATGCTTTGTAAGCTGTATCAGATGCTTGCATTCTCATGTCTTCCGTACGATAAAATTCACCATTATCATCTACAATGTAATCTGTGTCTTTAATCCCCCAGAAACGAAGGTTATGAATTTCTTCACCTAATAAGTCATTGATAAACTGAAGTGCACCATCTACATCTTTACAGCTTGTTGTAATACCAAGACCACTTGCTACGTTTAATACACCACCTGAACAGTGCCATTTACTTTCAACATTTTCATTAATTGTAATTGGCAGTGGTACATAGTCACAGCCTTTTTTGTCAAGTCCCTGTTGTTTCAAGGAATCTCTAGCTGTGTATGCAAAATCCCACCACTGGTCAATCATACCAAGAACACGACCTGTTGAAAGTTTTGCTATGTATTCATCATATGTCTGAGTAAAGGATTCTGGGTCTACAATTCCTTTTTGATATTCATCATTTAATTTCTTGAAATAAGCTTTTGCTGTATCTGTTGTATTGTAATCAACAATTTTCTTTGTATCCGGATCTACGATACAAGAACCATCGTTTGGATAACCATCTAAGAATTCAGGTGCATTTTCCAAACAGAAGTAACGCCAGTCGTCACATAAAATTGTATACGGAATATTCTTTGTTCCATCTTCCATTGTTGGATTGGCTTTATAATAAGATTCGATTAAATCGAAATATTCATCCATTGTTTTAATCTTAGGATAATTCGCCCACTCTAATACTCTTGTCTGAATCCAGAATGCTTCGTCGTTATGAGTGGTTGCTTTTTCTTCCCCTTTAATATTACCAAACTGTTGAATCCAATAAATATGTCCGTCATCTTGACGTAACTTATCCCATTCCTGTTCTGAATAGAAGTTTTTAATATTTGGATATTTATCAATGTAATCATCGAGTGCTACTAATGCTCCAGCATCATAAAGCTGTTTCATTCCGTCACCACCATCGATGAAATCAGGATATTCTCCACCTGCAATTAAAGTACCAACGGCCTCCTCTGCAGTTTGTCCTGTTAACCATGTTTCTTTTACTTTTGCTCCTGTCTTTTTTGCAATCTCTGCCTGTATCTCATTGTCATCATTGATTTCTGAACCAGGAACGGCGAAGAAAGCGGTAAACTCTTTTATTCCATTTTTGTCTGTTGAAACGGAATTGCTCTTATCCTTTCCACAACCTGTAGCTGCAACAGACATTACCATCATGGCACTTAGTACCATTGCTGAAAGTCTCTTAAATTTCATGCTGCATTCCTCCCTTTTTTCGTTACATCTTATGTATTTATTCTATAAAAACCAACGCCGGACTACAACTGATTGACTATATGAAAAAAGGGGGGAAAGTATAGAATTATTTTCCCCCGCTCATTGCCTGTTTTCGAAACTTGGCTGGCGTACAACCCTTGATATCAATGAACCTGTTTACAAAGTAATCTAAGTCATGATATCCGACTTCTTCCGCTATTTCATATATTTTTTTATCAGTACGAA
>CALFNR010000177.1:0-11548 GCA_937903005.1 uncultured Lachnoclostridium sp.
TCATGCGGCTGCGCCGCGCGAAACGGGAGGACCGGCTCGACGCGGAGCTCCGGCACACCAGCTGCCGACTCGTGCAACTCCCGGCAACGTGGCGGTAACGAGAAATGACAGAATTCACTGCTATCCGCTCGAGAAAACCAGTTTCGAGGATCTCATCCAGAACGAGTTCGACGCGTTTGTTAGGGGAATCACGACACTCCTATGAAGCTCCTCGTCTATAAAACACCCAACGAGGTATGAGATGAGGAAATACCAAACTACAATCAAAACAAGCCAACTTGAAGACAGGCGTTGCACTCGCAAGTTGAATCCGGGCATGCGACGTGAGCCTTGTTTTGTGGCATAATTGGTGGGGACGAGGGCAATGACGAATTCAATAAATATCATCAGTTTGGAATATCAAGTTCTTATTGGGTATGAGCAGAAATGCTCTTTAACTGATATTCTTTGATTAGTGCTCAAGTTTATGCCTTAGAATGTGTTGGAAAAAGTTTCTCATGAAATGAAGGCAAAACGATTTTTAGGATAGATAGCTATTCTAAGATTTGAAAAGAGGAGAGAATGAAGGGAAAAGTTGATTTATCAATTAGCATTGTCATATATAGGGACTACGAAGATGTTCTTCAAGCGATTGATTCAATTGAGAAGAACACCACTAAGGATATCAAGAAACAAATTTATATAATCGACAATAGTGAATTCGAAGATGATAATAAATACAAAAAGGACTTCATCTCCTCTATAAGAAAAAATGATGAAATTATATATATTGATCCTCATGTGAACCTAGGTTTCGGAAAGGGGCATAATTATGTTTTAAACAAGATAAATTCAGAATATCATGCCTTTTTAAATCCTGATGTCGTTTTGAACAATGATGCTTTTAAAGCATTGCTTAATATGTTCACTGATGAGACAGTGGGAATGGTTATACCTCGGATCGTTGATCAAAGAGGTGAAATTCTTCCTGTGTATAGGCGAGATATAACCGTAACAGACATGTTGATACGTATTTTCTTTAGTTTTATGTTCAAAAAAAGGCAGGCTTTTCATACATTACAAGATCAAGACTATGATAATAGCTTTGATGTTCCTTTCGGCCAAGGAAGTTTTCTTGTTATTCGCACGAAACTGTTGAAAGAACTTGAGGGCTTTGATGAGCGTTTCTTTATGTATCTTGAGGATGCTGATTTATGCAAAAGAGTGAATAAAGTCTCAAGGTTGGTGTATTGTCCAGATGCAATTGTGATGCATAAATGGGAGAAAGGGTCACATAAGAATCCCAAATTGTTACTAACTCATTTATCGTCAATGATTAAGTATTTTAATAAATGGGGATTGTCTTTTTAAAGGAGCTAATATGAAAGCAATGGCCTTATATCTTCCGGCTTTTCATCAGGTGCCAATTAATGATAAGTGGTGGGGAGAAGGTTTTACAGAGTGGGATAATGTTAGAAGTGGTGAGGCGTTCTTTCCAAGACATATTCAGCCAGTTCATCCCTATAAATATTATGATTTAAGCAAGGTTGAAGATATACGTAGACAGATTTCTCTTGCTAATAAGTATAATGTTGCGGGTTTTATAATGCATCACTACTGGTTTCCTGAAAAGGATCAGATTTTTTCAAAACCAGCAGAAATTATCCGTGATGAGATTAAAGACGATATTGAGTATTGTTTTTGCTGGGCTAATGAATCTTGGGTTACTACTTGGCATGGTAATGAGCCAAGTACAATTTTAAAACAAACATATGGTCCTGAAAGTGAGTGGCTTGCTCACATTAAATATCTCAAAACTTTTTTTGATGATTCGCGATATTCGAGAATTAATAGTCGCCCAGTTTTATACATATACAAGCCAAATGAGATTCCAAATTATGAAAAAATGATTGACTTTTGGAATAACTATTTGGAACAACATGGAGAAAAGCCGATTTATATAGTTGAATATATCTGTTCCAAAAATACGTGTTTGTCAAGTAAAAAATCGGATGCTGTTGTCGAGTTTGAGCCACTAAATACCACTTTTTTTGATCTTGGAATCTTTAACAAAGCACGAAGGGCTTTTTGTAAAATCACCAAGCAGATTGATTTTCAATCATACGATAAGCTATGGAACGCAATTTTAAAGAGAAAAAGAACATATGAAGGGAAACCGATCATAAGGGGTTGTTTCGTAGCATGGGACAATTCGCCACGGAAAGAACGGAATAGTATGATCGTTCAAGGCTCAACACCAGAAAAATTTGAGTCATATCTGAGGCAACTTGTTCATATGCACAGAAAAGATGTTTCCGAAGAGCTGATTGTAATTAATGCTTGGAACGAGTGGAGTGAAGGAGCTTTCTTAGAACCAAGTGAAGAAAATGGTTTTAAATATCTCGAAGCAGTAAAAAGAGTCTTTGATGAGCTTGAGGGAACGAAGTGAAAGTACTTATTGTTTGTCATGATTCGACAATGTCTGGGGCAAATCGATCTTTATATGATTGGCTAAAGACCCGTGATAGGAGTAATTTTAAAGTAATATGCCTTATTCCTCGTTATAACCGAGACTTTCTTGAGGCATTTAAAGGCATTGACTGTAAAGTTTGGATTGGTTTGTATTCTGTTCCATTCCATAGGTTATCTTCTACTTCTATAGTCGTAAAAATTAAAGATTTTATTAAATATATTTATTCAGTTATAGTCAATCCATTTATTCTTTCTTTACTGTCTAAGAAAGTAAAGAAAGAGGGTATAAAAGTCATTCATTCAAATTCATTTGCTACTACTTTTGGATGTGAACTTGCTATAAAAACTAAGTTGCCTCATATTTGGCATATAAGAGAGTTTATGCAAGATGACTATAAGATTGCGCATGTTAAACCTGAGCGAGATGACTTATATTGTCGTTACTCAAGTGCGATTTTTATTTCTCCGATTATCAAGCAGTATTATGAAAAAAAATATGTCTTTTCTAATTCAGTCATGATAATTGATCGCATTGATTACGACGCGACATATCATAAATCTAGAGTTTTTATGGAAGATGGTATTTGTCGTATTCTAATTGCTGGAGTAATTGCAAAACATAAAGGGCAAATTGACGCTATACGTGCCGTTAAGCGTGTTAAAGAGGAAGGTTTTAATGTTGAACTAATAGTATGCGGTCAAGGTGATTCTTCAATTTTAAAACCATATTTAGATTCAAGTTGTGATTCATATATTCATGTGCTTGGATATCAAAAGAACCTGAATCGAATTAGAAATAAATGTGACATAGCACTTGTTTGCTCAGAAAAGGAAGCCCTTGGTCGAGTAACAATCGAGGGTATGCTGTACAAAAACTTGGTAATTGGAGCTGATTCTGGATGTACTCATTTTTTGATTGAAGATGGGTTGAATGGTTTCCTTTATAAGCCTAAGAATATTGATTCTTTGAAGGACCAAATTGAATTTGCCATCTTGCATACAGCTAATACTAAAGAAATAATTCAACACGCTTACAATGATTCAATTGATAAATTTACCAATGATATTTCCAAAAGAATAATGGATTTCTATTCTCTTACTATTAATCTTTTTAAAGGAAAAATGTAAGATGATTGAATATGTTTCAATATTTTTAATTGGCTTTTTATGTACATACTTGTTTAAGAACAAAAAAATTATTATTTTTTGGTTTGCTATTGCATGGTGGTTTCTTCTGGCTTTTAGAAACCTCCATATGTCCTTATATGACACTCTTGGTACTTATTTACGTTTATTCCATGGGTTGCAATTTGGCTATAATGATGGCTTATCTTCTTCAAATTTACTTACTTCAAGTATTCTTTTTGTTGATTTTACGAAAATAATACAATTGTTTTCTTCGAACTATCATTTTTTTATTGCAGCAGTCTCTTTGGCTCCAATTATTGCTATAGTATATGTAATTAGTAAATATCTTGATCAGCCGCAAGATGTATTTATAGCATGTATTGTTTATTTCAGTTTTTTTTACTTCTATTCTTTTTTCTTGCTTCGACAGTTTTTTGCTCTTGCACTTTTGGCTGCATTTGCGCTTCCTGCTTTACTAAATAAACAGAGTGTTAAATTCTTTTTAGCCGTTGCAGTTGCAGGTTTGTGCCATCCATCTGCTTTTATTTTCATAATTGCATATCCTATTTGCCTTTTGTTTAAGTATAATTTATTTTTTGTATTTGTGTCAATTGGATTATCGGTAGCTGGCCTTATCCTTCCTGATATTGTTTTTTCTTTTATTCAGAAGGTGGATATTTCTGGTAATATCCTTGTTTATTATCAAAATGGTGTATATGGTGCCGGGACAGGATCTATTCCAATTACATGTGTTGTATATATTTTTTTGTGTGTAATATACTGTTATCTTTCAAGAAAACATGAATCAAATAAAATAGTAGACAATCTGGCTAAGCTAGTTTGTATCGGATTTATTTTCTTAGGCTGGTCCGGAGTTGTTGTTGAGTTTTATAGAATTTCATTCTATTTTCTATTTGTTGCTATTATCTTTATGCCGTATGTGCTAAATATGTGCGTAACATCATCGGGTCTTCCTTTTGTGCGATTTTCTGGTTTTTCGTGGATTTATATTATAGTTTCTTTCTTCTTATTGATTTATCTCTTAAAATATTCCAGTGTAACAACTTTTTGTAATCCCTATGTTTGGGTCTGGGATACTTCTCATTATTTTCCTCAATGGAATAATGTTAAGTTAGTTGATCCTGGTAATATTTAGAAAGGTACCCTATGAGAAAGAATTTGATAATCACAATTAATGATAATGGAAATTACGGAAATAGATTGCAAAATTATGCGCTTTCTGTTTTATTGGAAGCGTATGGTGCTGTTACAACTGCTAAATGCAATCCGTATATAAGTAATACAGTTAGGGACTCGTTATCTCCTTCGTTCTCTCTTCTTCGATCTATAAGAGATTATTTTAATTACTTTTGGAGATACCTTCATAAAGATTATTTGTTCTTACGCTTTAAAAAAAATATATCTTTTACGCAGAAATACATTCCTGATGATGTTGTTACTATAACGCCTTTTCGGCTAACTTGTAAAGATGACAAAGATTTTTCTCATATTGTTCTCGGCTCTGACCAAGTATGGAATTTTAATGGTATGCCGAATGTAGGCATTCCGCTACGTCTTGGCTATTTTAATGGCATTAGCATTCCTGTTATAAGTTATGCAGCTAGTTTTGGAGTATCTGAAGTTGAAGAGCGTGTCAAGCCTTTTTTCCAGAAATATCTTCCGCGTCTAAAAGCAATTTCTGTGCGTGAAGACCGAGGAGCGGAGATGGTCAAGGAAATGACCGGTCTGGAGGCGACGGTCGTGCTGGATCCCACACTTATGCTTACCTCGGACAAGTGGCTGGAGATCACCGAGAACTTCGTATCAGACAATGACAGATACGTGCTTACGTATTTTCTTGGTCGCCCGTCGGATGAGCAGGAACGTGACATACAGGCGTATGCGAAGGAGCATGGATGCCGCGTACGACGTATGCTCGATCTGCGCGATAAGGAGACGTACGTTGCCGGTCCGCAGGATTTCGTGGAGCTGTTTTCCAAGGCACAATACGTGTTCACGGACTCGTATCACGCATGTTGTTTCTCAATACTGTTCCATAAGCAGTTCACGGTGTTCAACCGTGCTGGCATGACCGGCAAGTCGAGTATGAACTCGCGTATGGAGACCCTGTTCCGTCTGTTTGATCTGGATTCCGTGATGATGGATTCCGGTCTCGCGCCTGAAATCGACTATGTGAAGGTCGACCGGTTGCTGGAACAGCATCGCAGAGAGTCCCAGGCTTGGCTCGACATGGCAATGGAGGAGTAGTCGGCTATATGGCGAGTCAGAAGAAAGCCGGCGCACTGCTCGGCTATGCGAACATCTTGGTGAAGAATCTGGTCAATCTCATTTACGTGCCTCTGCTACTGCATTTCTTGGGGCAGGGCGACTACGGCGTGTTCCAGATGACCAACAGCGTAGTGTTCGCATTGACGCTCCTGTCCGCGGGCTTCTATGGAAGCTACGTGCGATTCTACATGCGCGAACGAGCAGCGGGCTGCCCAGATGATGGTCCGGGAGTGCGCCGACTGAACGGCATGTTCTTGCTTGTATATCTCACCGTCGCGGTGTTGTGCCTAGTTGGCTGTGGGGCAATGGTTTTGAATGTGCATGCATTGTTCTCCGGAGGCTTGACGGCTCGGGAAATTAATTTGGCTCGCGCACTGCTGATAGTCATGGGTGTGAATATCGCTGTGACAATGCTGTCCACACCGTTCGACTCGTACATCGTGGCACATGAACGGTTCGTGTTTCAGCAGTCGCGTCAGTTGTTCACTTCATTGGCGCAGCCGTTCCTTGCGGTATTGCTTCTGTGTCTCGGCATGGGTGCGGTAGGCGTGGCCTGTGCCCAGTTGACGATTTCGACTATACTCCTCGTATGGAATATCGCTTTCGCCACGCGTAAGCTGGGTATGCGGTTCACATTCCGTGGTTTGGAATGGTCGTTGTTCAAAGCGGTTGCAATATTCAGTTTCTGGATTTTTCTGAATCAGATTTTCGATCTGGTCAACAACAACGTGCCCAATTTCCTATTGGGTGCAATGGCTAGTTCAACGGCAGTCGCAGTATTTGCTATCGCTGTGCAGATCAGAAACATTTTCTTCTCCATGTCGACGACTATGTCGAATGTATTCACTCCGCAAATCAACCGTATAGTTGCGGAATCAGATGACAATACAGTCCTGACCCAGCTGATGACACGTGTGGGCCGCTATCAGATGATTATTTTCTGGTATCTGTTCGGCGGGTTTATTGTGCTTGGCCGGTATTTTGTGCATATCTGGGCCGGTGATGCGAATGCGGATGCGTATTGGCTATGCTTGGTCATGGTCTTGCCAGTGATGATCCCGCTTACCCAAAATACAGGTATTGAAATCCAGCGTGCGAAGAACCGCCATAAGGTTCGTAGCCTCATCTACATTCTTACGTCTGTAATTGATATTGTGATCAGTGTGCTGCTGATACCTTCTCTTGGTTATTGGGCCACGGCCATCGGCTATGTGGCGAGCATCGCGTTGGGCACAGGTCTGTTCATGAACTGGTACTACCACACTCGTATCGGTCTGGACATGGTTTATTTCTGGAAGCACCAGCTGCCGACCATATTGCTGGCACTTGCAGTGGTTGCCGTATGCCTGCTGGGAGGTCTGGTGCTGCCGGTCTTCTCCATTCCGACGTTCCTGGTGTGGGGCATCATATATACGCTATTGTTCAGTGCGGGCGCAATGAAAGTGTCCCTTACTGCTAATGAGCGAGAGAAAATCGTTGATCGTCTTCATAGAAAGGCAACGAAATGAGCAATACAGTTGAACAGGTGATTCAATCACCTGATAAAGATGCGATAGGGGACATGGCTACATATTGTGTGGGCTGTGGTGCATGTGCGTATCTTGATCCGGCCTTCAACATCGCCAAGAACATTGACGGATGCTACCAGGCTTCTGTGCAGGGCTCTATTGCGAATGAAGAGGCAGTCGGCAGTGCGTGTCCTTTCGCTAGTTCCATTAATGAAGATGTTCTTGGTGCTGAGCTTTTTTCCAAGCAGGCTGGTGTACACCATGATCAGTATCTTGGCTATTGGCTCAATGCATATGTGGGGTATGTGTCTGCCGATGGTTGGCGTTCCCGTGGCAGCTCTGGAGGCATGGTAAGTTGGTTTGCCTCTAAAATGCTTGAAGACGGACTAGTGGATGCGGTGATTCATGTTAAGGATGGACCGGATCCGGAGCACATGTACACGTACCAAGTGTCGCATAATGTGGATGAACTCGAGGCGGGTTCGAAATCGAAGTACTATCCAATTGAAATGAGCGGAGTGCTTTCCTATGTACGTGAACATGACGGGAAGTATTTGTTTGTCGGTATTCCCTGCTTCGTGAAAGCGGTACGTCTGCTGTGCAAGCAGGACGAAGTGCTTAACAAGCGTATCAGGTACTGCATTGGTTTGGTATGCGGGCACCTGAAGTCGGACTTTTTCGCGAAAAGCGAGGCGTGGGAGTCCGGTGTTCCCCTGGATGATATCGCGCGTGTGGATTTCCGTCATAAGACCCCAGGCAGCCCTGCTTCTGATTACGCGGTTGAAGTTCGACGGGCTGGTGGGGAAGAGCCGGTCATCAAACGTACCGCTGAACTCTCCACTACAAATTGGGGACTGGGCTATTTCAAGTACAATGCATGCGATTACTGTGACGATGTGCTTGCCGAAACTGCGGACGTGACATTTGGTGATGCATGGATTCCGAAATACGTGAATGATGGTGAGGGCTGCAACGTTATCGTCGTACGCAACCAAGCTGTTCAAGATCTATTTGACCGTCATCGGGACGAACTCGTGTTGCACGATTCCGATTCCGCGGAGGTGTACCAATCCCAAGCTGGTGGTTTTCGGCATCGCCGTCAGGGCCTTGCATATCGCTTGTATGTGCATAAGCAGCGTGGCGAATGGACACCAACCAAGCGTGTCAAGCCATCGCTGGAAGGTATCAGCGATCAACGTCAAAAAACCTATGCGATGCGTACTGTATTAAAGAATGAGAGCTTCGTCGCGTTCCGAGAGGCTGTCAAGGCAAACGATTTTAACGAGTTTAAGAAGCACATGCAGCCAATTGAACGCTCGTACCGTCGCGTGAGCGTGTCTCCAAAGAAGCGAATTGTTCGTGCTTGTAAGAGAATCGTTAAGTGCATATTGCCTGTTGGGGCAGTATCGCGCATCAAAAATTTGATGGGGGGGGGCGTAGCTAATCGCGCTTACTTTGCCATACGCTCCTCTGCAATTTGTAATACAGAAGCGTGGCTAATACCAGTCCAGAATAATGGGCTTGGCTTTAGCCACGCTTTTTGCGTTTCTGGGTTTAGTGCAAGAAAACAACGTTATCTGCTTGCTGCCTGAGCAAAAAGGATTTCGAGAGGAGAAAAAAGTATGTCTGCAAAACAAATTATTAAGAGCATCGTGCCCAAATCCGCTTGGAAGAAGGCGCGCTCTATAAAAGATACGATAGAGGCCTCTAAGGCGAGACGAATTCAGCGTCAACGCTTTATGCGCTGGATTTCCCTTGATACTTCCACCGACAAGGCACGTGTTGAAACGCGCTTGGCGTTTGATATCCATAGGTTGGAAAAAGGTTTGAGCCATGTCAATTTCAGGCGTGGCTTTGGCAAGGGTGTATTGAGCGAGATTTCCAAGCGAATGGTTTTGCTGGAAAAGGCAGATAAAAATTACAAAAATAATCCTCTGTATCAGCAAGGATTGTCAGTACTGCATGAATACCAGCATCGTCATAATGACGTTAATTACGACCTTACCTCGGTAAAGGCGATGTTCCCCGAACATATTTGGGAATCTGCTTTAACTTATGAGCCGGATGCTTCAAGTGGAGCTGGCTCTTTTATCATGGATTCTTCTACTAAGACCGATAACCTTTCTAAGGGATTCGTTCAATTGGCGCAAAACAGGTATTCAGTACGAGAATATTCGGATAAGCCTGTTTCGCAGGAATTGCTTGATGAAGTGTACGAGGTGTCGATGAAGACTCCGTCTGTGTGCAATCGACAAGCTACACGTATATATCAGATTACTGATCCGGAGAAAATTAAAGCGGCCTTGAAAATTCAAGGTGGGTTCAAAGGATATGATATGCCTCCGGTATTATTGCTGGTCGCTTCTGACATCAGAGCGTTCATGAATTATGGGGAGCGCAATGAGCCGTTTGTGGATGGCGGCCTATTCTCGATGTCTCTGTTGTACGCATTGGAAGCATATGGTTTAGCGGCATGTCCTTTGAACGCGATGTTCAATTTGGCTCAGGATCGTCAGACCCGGGAACTTTTGAATATGCCTGACTATGAGTTTCCCGTGATGTACATCGCAGTAGGTAACTTCCCGGAGTCTGTGCCTGTATGCCGTTCGATTCGTCGTACGCCGGAAAGTATTGTCGCACGAGTCTGAGAAAATGTTGAACTGTAGCAATGGGACTGTTCACAAGAAGTCGCTTTGCTTGGAAAGAAGAGAAGTGACAGATATGAATAATTCAAAATCGATGTCGAAGAACGTCTGCAATAGCCAGCGCTCCGTTGCTATTGATTTTCTTCGAGTTATCGCTATCGTTGCTGTGGTTTGTGTGCATAACTTGCCTGTTCCGATTATTAGCGGGGGGGGTGGAGGATTTTTGTCTCTGCCGCAATTGGTTCGCTTTCTAAAATCGGTGTGCCGCTATTCCTGATTATTACAGGTTATCTTATGCTCGATAGGGATTATTCCGGTCCCAGGCTCAAACGATTTTTAAAACATAATTATCTGCCACTACTGGTCTCCTTTGAATCATGGGCTTGCGTCGCGATAATTGCGAAACTAGCGGCGGATCCTTCGGTCAGCAGCATTGTAGAAGGACTTCGTACAATGCTGCTGATTGGCGAACCTTTTATGATTCATTTTTGGTACATGCAGATGCTTCTTGGCATTTATCTGTTCATACCGATTCTTGCGTCTTTTATACGGTCTTCTGGGCAGAATGCTGACAAGTATATTCGCATGATAATTGTAGTAGGCGTTGTTTTTACTTTTGTGCTTCCAACGATACAATCAATCTATAACTGGCTGGGAGGCAATTCTAATTATGAAATGACGCTAGGCGGATTCACCGGACGTGGAGCCCTCGGTATTCTTTACATGCTTCTGGGTTATGCAATTAAAAAAGATCTATTTAACAGTGGCAAACGTGCTGCTCGTATTCCGCTGGCATTGCTCTCTCTGGTTGTGCTATGGGGATTAAGTTCAATGGAGCTGAGTTTGACTAAGGAACTGTTCCTTGTCACTGCTGGATTCTTCCCAATCTCGTTTGCCGCCTTTGCTTTCGCCAACTGGATGATTCACGCATCGGTATGGCATCATTGCCCAGTATCTTTTGCTAAGGCTGTGCAGTGCTTGGCTGGTTATGCTTTCGGGATTTATATGGTGCATCCACTGGCCCATGAGATACTGTCTAAGTTGATTCCGCAAGGAGCTCATTCCGCGCGGATTATGTCGCTTAATCCAATCACCATTTTTTTGGCTTCATCGTGCTGCTGTATTCTGTTGGCACGGATTGAGCCTTTCCGTAAGTGGCTTCTGTTGCAAAAATGAGTAAGAGCGTGCAAGACTTTAAACGTCGAACGGAGATGCAAGTCAAAGCAAGTGCTGATTCCGGAGAGTCATTTGAGTGTCTGTCCAATTGAAGTGTGATGTACGTTTTTATTTGACTATAAACAGATTAATAATTTCTTGACAATCTGATTCTGTCGCCGGTAGCATCCAATTGCTGCGGACTCGGAGACTGCGCTGTTCCCCCGCTTATCCTGTACTTGGCTGTTCTGACGACCTTGTTGACTTCGGAGTGAGTATTTGTAGTTTTCAAAGCCACCGTTATTGCCGGAGAAGGTCGATAACGCCCGTCTTCTTGCGCAGATTCGGTTGTGAGTTCCGATGAAAAGGACA
>CALFNR010000178.1:0-9865 GCA_937903005.1 uncultured Lachnoclostridium sp.
TTACCTTTTTTCTTTTCCTGTAAGATTTCAAGTGCTTCTGGTTCATAACCTGGAGCGATAATACCATCAGAGAATTCTCTTTTGATAACTTTTGCGGTAGAAACATCACATATATCAGATAAAGCAATGAAATCGCCATAGGAAGACATACGGTCAGCACCTCTAGCTCTTGAATAAGCACATGCTAGTGGAGATAATTCTCCTAAATCGTCTACCCAGTAAATTTTAGCTTCTACTTCACTAAGTGGAAGACCAACTGCAGCACCAGCTGGGGATACATGTTTAAAAGAAGTAGCAGCAGGAAGATTGGTAGCAGCTTTTAATTCTTTTACTAACTGCCAGCCATTTAGGGCATCTAAGAAGTTAATATATCCAGGTTTTCCATTTAAAACAGTTACAGGGAGTTCCCCTTCCTGGCTATAGATTCTTGAAGGTTTCTGGTTTGGGTTACATCCATATTTTAATTCGATTTCTTTCATGTCGTTCTCCATTCTGCACATATTGTGCGCTAAATTTATAAGTAATTTTATTTGTTTTTGTTTACGATTTTGGAAGTGTATTTACCAGTTTCAATATCAATATAACGTACAAATAAAGAAACTTTATTATCCTCGTTTAAGCTGTTCCAAAGCATATCTGTAAATGCATCCATATCGTCTGGAATAGAAACTAGCTTTGGTTCCCCTTCAAAACTTGGAAGTGGGTTGCCATCACATTTATATGTATGGATAAAATGTCCCTCTCCATTTACAGGATTACTATATGCAAATGTGTAACGATTGCAAGCAGCACCATTACCATTGTTACTCTTTAAGATAGACATTGCATAATGAAAGGAGCCTTCTTCAACGTGCATAATACCACTGATTCTAGGTGTATAGTTTGGGGCATCTGGCTCGAATTCGCGAGTGCGTAGTGCTTGTTCAAAGGTCTGCTGTTTGTCCATTAATTCATAAATTGTATCGGTCTGGTCACCATTCGTAACGATTGTTTTGTTTCCAAGCACGCGTACGGGTGCATAAATGATAAGACTTGGATCGGATAATTTAGAAGGATCAAATGCTTGTGTTCGAATACCAGCACCTTCTTCTACAAAGACTCTGTTACGGCTGTTTTCGCTTCTTCCCATAATAAAATATGCTGTAACAGCATAACGTCCATTTGCTGATTTTCCAATGATAATCCCTCTGCCAGGATATGAGTTTTCTTTCAGTTCATTTTCAATTGATAACATCTGCATGTTTCAATCTCCTTTCATTTCTCTCATCAAATTTGCATGTTTATATAGGACGGAATTTCTTATTAATCAAAAAACCGCCTGGGTAATCTATAAAAATAGTGTTTATAGATTGCCCAGACGGTCGGCTGTAATGTGAATCCATACTCCCTGTGGTTTATCCACTTATCCGTCAGTTGTATGGACAAATATAGGATAAACCATTTTAGAGAGAATGGCAAGAGAAATTTTTTCTATGCCTCGATTTCTTTGTATGATATACTATAATAGAATGTATTAAAAAACAATAAAAGGATGAAAAGAACATGAAAACAATACTACTAGGAAAAACTGGTTTACATGAACTTAATGCAAAGTAAATATTTGCGGTTTCATATTTTGTTGGAATGTGTTAATATAAGGTAATGTCTATGATACAACTATCACTTAAAATACCTATAGTGTCTTAAGAGGAGGAATAATATGCAAAAAAAAATAAGTTATCTAAGAGTAATCGCATTTATCGCATTATTCACAGTATTGATTCAAGTTCCATGTAATACAACTGTTTATGCTATTACAAAGGAAAACAGAACCGCGCACATTGAACTGAAAAAAACATTAAAGAAAATGAAAAAGCAATTTTGTGGAGATGAAATTAAAGTAACGTTGCCATATGCATTTAAAGATGTTGATGGAGATAAAATTGACGAATTATTGATTATGCCAGGCTTCGGATACTACACAGAGGGCATATTTGATTATAAGAATGGAAAAGTAGTAGAGGCAGCAATAGTTGGGCAAGGTGAATTTAGCACATTCTATACAACGAATAAGGTTATCTATATACATAATTCAGGACATATGGGAATACTTTATGACTACTATTACAAACAGAATTCGAAAACCAATAAGTATAAATGTGTTGCTTATGTAGAAAAAGAGTATGCACAGGATGATTATGAGTATGCAAAGGCACCTGTTAAGGTTACATACTATAAACGTGATAAGGTAGTAACTAAGGCTGAGTACACCAAGTACGTAAAGGCTCTTAAAAAGGATTCTAAGATAATGAGAGGTTCAAAGATTAAGTGGTCTGAATACTAGAGGATTCATATACTTTGTTTTGTAGAGATAGTTGTAATTCAAAAGGTTCGAAACGCAGTAAGAAAAAACTGCATTTCGAACCTTTGTTCGTGCTTATCCTTATTTCACAGTTCCTTGGCGAAGAAAAGCCAGAAAAAGCAGGAGCCATTGTTAGTAGCGCAGTAGTACTGTTTTTAGGGATTGCATTAATACTAACAGTGATCATGCTTGTATTAGCAAAGCCAATTTCAATCCTTATGAAAGTACCAGAAGATGCTTTGGAACTTACGGTTACATATGTTCGAATCTGTGGCGGAGGCATTTTATTTATTATTGCATATAATGTAATCAGCAGCATTTTTAGAGGCTTAGGTGACTCAAAAATGCCACTTTTATTTGTTACAATTGCTTGTGTAGTGAACATTGCAGGTGATTTACTTTTAGTCGCAGTATTAAAAATGAACGTTGCGGGAGCCGCAATCGCAACTGTACTTGCACAAGCGGTAAGTGTAGTACTTTCCATCATAATTATCCAAAAAAGAAACCTTCCAATAAAAGTAACAGCTAAAAACACCAAACGCAGATTTAACTAGAATAGGGCTTGCTACTCCATCTGCAACGGTATTTGGTATATTGATTAACTTATGGTATTATTGTCATTATACGAGAAAAATGCCAAAAGAGGACGAATTGTAAAAGAAGAATAACAATATTTTTATAGGAGGAAATGAATGAGAAAGAAGAAAATAGTTATATATTTAGCTATAGTATCAGTAGCAGTAAACTGTTTTATTGGTTGTAGTAAGAATAATGTGCAACACTTAGAGGAACCGCAATCAAAGCCAGTTGAGTCAGTCCTTCCAAGCGATTCTAAACCTGAATCGAAATTGCCCCAAACAACAGAATCCCAAGAAGTAACCGATGTGATACAGGAAACAGCGGATACAAAACCATCTGAAGAAGTACCCCCAAGCAAGGAAGCAGAAGCAAAGGAATTTTCCTATAAAGATGTCGCCAATTGGCAATTTGTTTTTTCAAGTGGAGCAGGTGCATGGAGTACAGAATTAGAGATTCGAGAAGATGGTTCCTTTAGCGGCGTGTATTACGATGCAGACATGGGCGATATGGGTGAGAAATATCCCAACGGAACGTATTATTACAGTAGATTTCGTGGATATCTTGAAGAACCAGTGAAGGTGAATGAATATACATATTCAACCAAGATTAAGGAAATTCAATTGCAAGATAAACCAGGAACAGAAGAGATTGAAAATGGTACAAAATATGTGTACAGTGAGGCCTATGGCATGAATGATGCCAAAAAACTTTACATTTACCTGCCAGGAGTTCCAATAAAAGATTTGCCAGAAGAATTTATTCAATGGGCTTATTCCTCGGTAGACAAAGACGCTATTGGTGAAAAATTACCCTTCTTTGGACTTTATAATGAAGAACCACAATTAGGTTTCTCAAGTTACGAGCTCAGACATTATCCAATTGATGATGAAATCAATACTATCTTACAAAAAGCGAAGAAGTTAGAGCAGAAGTTAGATGGTAACCTAAGTCAAAATGAGATGAATCTTATTTCTTACGAACTATATGAACTCTGGGACAACGAACTAAATTCTATGTGGAAACGTATGAAGGAAATTGTTGATCCAGATGAAATGAAAATGGTTCTGAAAGAGCAAAGAAAATGGATCAAAGAAAAGGAACAAAAGGTAAAGGAAGCAGAAGAGGAGATCGGTGGCGGTTCATTGTTGCCATTTGTTAAGAATCAAAGGGCGACGGAATATACAAGAATACGAGTTTATGAATTGGCGAAATATTTGAGAAGATAGAGGGATGAATAAGGCTCCAAACAGATAAGAATTGGTTAAAAATCTTATCTGTTTGGAACCTTTTATCTACGTAATATAGTAATTGCCTTTACTAACAAAAAAACAATATTCTATGCAAGAAAGTAGGTGTGGATTAGTATTGAGTTGGATTATGAGATCGTTAACACAGTTTGACTTCATTGAGCAGTTGTTTGGCTGTTTCATATGAGAATCCAAAGATTGCTGTTACCTTATGTAGAATAATAAATATCTTCAGCAATGTTTTGTTTTAGGTCAAAGTTAATAAATTCTAGTGCATTAGAACGTGTAGCTTCTTCACGTCCTTTACTAATACCTTCTCTAATACCTTCTAAGAGTCCTTCGTTATGACCGATTTCACGCTCATCTGCACGAATTAGTCTCATTTCTCGTTCTTCATCATATTCAAATATACTCATTTGAATTGCCTCCGTTCTATTTTGTAATAAGAAATCTGCTAAGATACCTTGGTGAATACATTCCCTAATCGCTTTATCTACAGCTTTTGAGATAGGCATTGAAAGAGTGAAAGTACGTACTTTTTATTTGAATATAGCATAGATTTTGCGTATGCACAAGATTTATTTGCAAATTCACTTTAATTATGTTGCACAATATTAAAACAAAGCAGTGAAGTAGATCTCTATACCTCTCTTCTACAAATTCCAGTTTAACGAAAAGAGGTATAGATTGAGCGGTAACCCGTCAATAAATGTTTGTCGGCTGAACTGAATGTGGAAAAATATCGTAGGTGAATGTGGAAAAATGTTTGCAACTCATATTCTTATACCATAATTATCTATTTGTTTCTGAATTATCAAGTCTCCTAGCCTCGAATCATCATAAGTATCTCTCCAATATGTAATTGAATTAAGAAAAAAGCCGTAAACTCTGTAAGTAAATCTAGAAAAATACCGTATGACTGTAAGTGAATCTGAGAAAAAGCCGTATCAAATGTAGATGAACCTGGAAAATTAACCGTATCATGTAGTGAAATTGGAAAAATGCCGAATGACTATCACATATTAATCCTCATCTTTGCATCAAAAAAAGATGCTCTACATATGAATTATTTCATACTGTAAGGCATCCTTTTTGATATCCCTCTTATTTATCTACAACCCAAATCTCACCTGAGCCATCTTCTAAATTGAACAAAACCTGCGTTCTATCCCGTAACGCCATCCAATAGTTTTCAAAAAATTTATTCAACTGCATATCTTTAATATCCATATACCGTTCCTGAATATCCTTTAAATATAATTGATAAGTCTTCCACAATTTAATCAAAATCACACGGTAAACAACCCTATTATAAATAATACTTTTCCATTTATCCGGATAATCCCTATCCAAGATTCCCATACTTGTTAAATCATTATAACAAACCTTTTCGCCTATGATTGACGAACGCATATGTGTATTGAAATACACTTCCTTGTAACTATCTATGAAATCCATAATTGTAATTCCAAGATTCATTTTTACCCATACTAGATATGCCGTGGATTCTGGTCCAATATCACATACTCTATAACCTTGAGTCACGGCATGTTGTGCTATTCTATTTGGTTGAATTCGATATATCTTTCTAATGTGTCTCTTCATCAGTACCATTCCATCATAATACAGCTCATCCATTCGATACATTAATTTATTTGCTTCTCTTCCATTGTTAGCAAATGTGAACTTATAATGAGGTCTTATATCTTTTTTACCTATAACGCACAAGTCCTCTAATAGCTTTTTCATCCCTCTATTCAACTGGTTCCAGTACATACTATCCTTATCATGGGGCAATATTATCGAATATTTGCGAGTTAGTTTACCGAATGCTTTATTTTCATTCTTACTCTTTAATATAGGATTTTCCCACAAATTCATTGTATCCAGAGTATTCCCTTCGAATAACCGATGGCCACAATGGCAACTGAATGGAATGATTCCTCTCTTTGACTGTATTGCATAACTAATCTTCTCACCACAACTAGGGCAGTTCTCTTGTAAATATACATCCTTATGTATAAAGCAATGCTCAGTGAATACTAATTGATGATATATGCTGTGATAGCCATATTTCATACATTCAGGGCAATACGTGAAAGTTCTCCGAAACCATTGCTCATTAGCAAAATCGAAGCTATAAGGAAAGCTTTTTACATTCAGTGGATATAACAGCTCTTTCACCCATTCTAGCAGCTCTCTGGCAATATCAAACTGCAATAGATTACTTGCTTTAATGAAATCAATCTTATACTTGGAAATTGTCATATATTTATTGTAATAATAGCTTGTCATGCCTTTCTTGCATCCATTTACATTAATTAAGTCAAACATCGAGTATCCATACAAAACATTTATATAAGCAAATTTGCTTAGCATTCCATACAGTGATTCATACGGCCAGATCCATTTGCTGTCCCAGATATATCCTTTGTTGTTCATTCCATCACTCCTTATGTCTTTTCAATCTGTAGATTAGTTCTTTCCGCTTGCAGATAACCAGCGTTTAAAATGGATACCTTCCACTCTTTTAAACCAGGTCTATCCAAGCAAGCTTTATCGGCGCCGTAATCCTTCAGACAAATATTAATCGCAAGAATGATGTACTGCATGGGAATGTCGAGTTTTCCAGTTAGATTTAATTCTTTATTGAATCTTTCAAAACAATCGAATATCAATTCGGCATCATTGGCTAAACGGTACCCGTTTCTATAAGCTTCTGGGAAGAAATAACGTGTATATGTCCATTCTGAGCCTAACGGATATTTTAAAAGCGAATCATAAGAAACCAGACAAATCTGCAAGTCCTTTACATCCCTGACACCGTGAAAATGATGTTCCTGCACCATAAAACGCCCCACGAGCTGCTGTAACTTATGTTTAATAAATACCTGCTTTGCAACGAGGACTTCACTTGTTCCCACAAGCAGTGTTGTCATATGTATACCATTTATCATAAGACGATTGTAAATATCCATGAGCCAGGAATACTCTTTCTCCTCCAGATAATTTGCCTCATCTATAAAGAGAATAATCTTTTTACTGTTTGCTTCCCTTGCACAATTCAAAAGATAATTGATTAACCGTTCTTTCTTTTCAAATGTAGTTCCCTTAGCAGCAAAGGCATTTCCAATGTCATTTAAGAACTGTTCGTAAAATCGTTTTTCATTTAGCTTATGAAATGTCATATTTAGCTGGAATATTGGTAAATCTGGATTATATTCCTTTCGAAGCAACTTTGTGATGCAGGCAATTGCTTTTGTCTTTCCTAATCTAGGTTTTCCATAAATGATGCCTCCAGGGGACTGATTATCAATCCACCTGCTGACATCGTTGAAAAGTGCAATAATTGCACCTGTATTAATTGAATAGTCATTATCGTAAACAGGGTGTTCACGTTTCCCTAATACTGGTCGTACTTCCATACTACTTCCCCCTTCTATTCATAAAATGAGCGAAACAAATCAGACTGAATCATATTGTCTAAACTCTGATCAGATAACATATTATGAGTATTTCCATTATTCTTTGATTTAGTCTCATTAAAATCAACTACTGGTGTATTTTCTTTTCTGTTTTTGGTACGTTCCATATTCAAAGCAGCGAGTTTATTCCCTGCAGCTTTGTGCTTTCGTGCTTCATTATTTAAATAATCATGGTAAATAGTTATCGGATCATCCAATGGTCCAATAAAAACATTATTCTTACGAATGTATTGGCTAATAGCTCTCCTTTGTGCAAGTGAGTGTTTGGTATAAGCCCATTTTCCAGCAACATATAAAATGCCGATCTCACTTCCATCATTACGAAATGCTGTTACCGTTCTTAAATCATCTGGATTAATTAGGAGATTAATTGTTTCTCCGTATAAATCATAGGAACTGGAAAGTTCGTCGCTTCGATATTCGACACCTTCAAATTGAACATATGGTCGTCTTCCAGTCTGAATACTGCCTCGTACCGTTCGGGTAACTGTATAAGAAAGTAATGTGAAATTCTCCTGCTTTTCCTGTTCTAGATACGCAGGTACCATCCCCCGTTCTACTCTCTGTCTCAATACTTCAAGCGGAGAAAAGTTATTCAGTGAAGAATGCGGCGTCACGTTATACTGTGCAATCAGTACCTCTGTCAATTCTAAAATGTGTTGAAAACTGATACAGTAGTTTGCTGCTTCACTCTCACACTTCTCTCTTCTTGGATCGCTGATTCCAGTTCCAGTAGTAGAAACAATTCGGTGAAATCCTCTTGTTTCAAGACTCTGAAAGAAACGCTCTATAATACCTCTTCGTTCAGGCGTTGACACTGGTCCAAAGTTCATTACAACATTTAGGTATTCCGAAATCTGTTTTACACTGTCCTTTGCATGATGTGATAACGCATTGTCTAATTCAATTGAATCGAATACTGCCCATGACAACTCCGGCATAGCCAATGAATGATAACCTTCACCCTCTGGATAATGCAGACCCGGTATTTGAAAATGCATCTTTTCATGTGGGACAACTGCATTCTGAATACAGCTTAAAATATCAAAACGATTGTATTCTTCATTTACAGTCAGGTGATATCCTAGAATCGTTCTGGTTGCAACATCAATAAGGGTAAGTAGCCAAATACGTTTAATTGGCACCATTTGTATTTCTCCATCTTGGTTTTCTACTTGCACTGTTAGAATGCAGTCAATTTTATGCCCATCAATCTGCACTCTGCTAAATGGTCGCTGTACAGGATAGTTAATGGGCATTCCAAGACCAGTGGATGAATACTTTTGCCTAGCGTCTTTATTTTGCCTAGAAATTGAGTAATTGGACATTTCCTGTTCTAGTTCATTCAGATAGATATAAAGCGCTCGTTCCCCCATATTTTTTGTATTAAATGGATACTCATACTCTCTAATGCCTAACTCCTTGCATTTCCAAAGAAATTTTTCAAAAATGATTTTCTTTGTGATGTTCTTTTCCAGTACTGTTTTATCTTTTTTTAGATATAAATTATCTACATACTCTTTCAATTCAGGATAGTCGTGGAGTAATTTCGTCATTGCGCCTGCAAAGGTTTTAACCAAATCCGTTACTGTTTTTGTCCGTTTATACTGCTCCAGATGCTTATATGGCAATAACCCACAGTATCCATATGGTGATCCATACTCATCCTTCTTCCTACACTTTTCAAGCCATTTGATTGGTGAAGATGCACTGCAATTAATGCTATTCGAAATCACGCTTAGCGAATAACCATCAATATACATATCAACTGCTTGCTTACGCTGCATAAAAATAATATACATCTCTTTTGTAAGGCAGTCAGTATTAACAGTTTTCCAGTGTTTTCTCTCTTCTTCTAACTGAAACAGATCATATTTCTTACTTGCCAAGAATACTCACCTCCGTATCAGGTGAATAAAATGCATCATTTAGATTCATGGTTATTAAACCATCGTAATATGCAAATGCCATTATGGAAAGCAATTCATCAACGCTTATCGTTGTACCAAGCTTTTGATTTATGCTGGTTATTGGACATGAACCTGTTGATACGACACTCTGAATGTTCTCGTAGAATGTGTTTGCTAATGCATGACTATACCGTTTGATTCTAGAACTCAAATGCAGGAGGTTTTCAATAAAAAAGGTACCTGTCTCACAATGTCATTAAGTTAAGGTACTAATACAAGATTCCTGTACCAGAAATTGTACAG
>CALFNR010000179.1:0-9864 GCA_937903005.1 uncultured Lachnoclostridium sp.
TAGGGCGGAAAACAAACCACCGGCTTAGCCGGTGGTACTGATTTATGGATGTGAAAAACGTATCAGTCCCCAAATTGCTTTTTAAAATGTCACCGCCGGTCATGTTGGCACTTCTCATTCAATCTATATATAATATTGCAGATAGCTTTTTTGTTGCAAGATATTCGACAGAAGGACTTACTGCATTGTCTATCGTATATCCTGTTCAACTTCTTATTACTGCACTGGCAACGGGAACAGGTGCCGGTGTCAATATTTTGATTTCAAGGCTGGATGGAAAAGGAGAAACAGAGGCACAACACGATATCATAAAAAGTGGACTGTTCTTAAATATTTTCCATTTTTTAATATTTGCTTTTGTTGGAAATATGCTGGTAAATGTTTATTTTTCCCTTTCAACAGGAAATGCTGTGGTAAAAGCACAGGGAATCATATACGGCAGAATCATTTTTAGTGGTTCTTTAGGATTATTTACAGAATCTATCTGTACAAAAATTCTTCAGGCAAGAAGAAACATGGTTATTCCAATGATTGCGCAGGTTACAGGTTCTATTGTCAATATTATATTAGATGTAATTCTGATTTTTGGAATAGGACGAATTCCTGCCTTTGGTATCATGGGAGCAGCAATCGCTACAGTGATTGGACAATGGGTGGCAATGATGATTACTCTATTTGCTATAATGAAAAAATATTCTTTAAGAGGACAGTTTAAGTTGGATGCCAGCAAACAGATTTATATAAATGGAATTGGTTCGATTGTTACGCAATCTCTATATACGATTTATATTGTCGGTTTGAATATGATTCTGAAGATTTTTACAGAGGATGCCGTGACTGTATTAGGAATATATTACAAAATACAGTCATTCTTTTTTATTCCGCTGCTTGGATTTCAACAGGTATTATTGCCGTTATTCAGTTATCATTATGGAGCAGGCGATAGTCACAGAAACAGGGAAATTTTAAAATGGTCTATGATGTTTTCAGTCAGTATTATGACAGTGGCAACAGGAGTATTTTTTCTATTCCCCAAAAAACTTGTACAGATATTCTCGACAGAATCTGCAATAATGGAGATTGGAAAATATGCATTTCCTGTAATTTCTATCAGTTTTATTTTTGCAGGACTTACGATAGTTATAACTTCCTACTTACAAGGGATAGCACATATAAAGATAAGTCTTTTTATCATTGTGTTACGTCAAATAGTTCTTCTTGTTCCATTGGCATGGTTATTTCATTTTATAAGTTTAAATGCAGTGTGGTGGACATTCCCCGTTACAGAGATTATTGCCAGTATGGCAGGAATATTGATAATATTGATTTTGCACAAATAAGATAGGGTGATGCAGTTATAATAAACAGACAACTTCCAGTTTTTCGTGATGATGATCGAGACGATAGATAGAAAACTTGATAGTTAGAGTGTGAAAACTAAATAATATAGCTATGTATGTTTATTCGTCAATATACATAGCTGTATTATTTTTTAATTTGCCCACAGTCTGAAGGCACTTGGAATTTATTACTTCCAGGTGCCTTCTCCCTTAAGATTGAGGGGCAGGAGAGTTGAGAATGTCGAAGACACTTTGTTCTAAATATTTTTGGCCAAGAAGCAAAGAATAGACAAACCCTTGATTTTGGGGTTGTGGATTGACATAAAATAGTTGTTAAAATATACTTATTTGTTATAACACCATGCAAATAAGAAAGCGAGGGTTTAAGATGAAAAAGTTCTTTCGAATTATTTTTAGCCGTTTGTTATACACATTGTTATTCGTAATCGTTCAATGCACTGCGTTGGGTATCGTCTTGCGTTTCTTTAGTGAAAAGTTTGTATACTTTTATGCGGCTTGTATACTTTTATCGATTCTGACTGGGCTTCATGTAATAAGCAGCAATATGAATCCTGCTTATAAAATTGCATGGCTGATTCCAATTATGCTAGTGCCAATCTTTGGGGGACTTATGTATCTTATGTTTGGAAAAATTCATTTGTCCCAAGCAGAAAGAAAGCGTTTGGAAGATATTCAAAATCATTGTGAGCAAGCGATGAAAGTACAGGATAATGCATATCCAAAGCTGGCTAAGCAAAGCGTGCAAGCTAGTATCCATTCCACGTATTTAGCAGAAACTTCAGGCGCATTACCTTATCAGCACACGAGTACGGAGTATTTACCTAATGGGGAAAAGTATTTTGAAGTGATGAAAGAACAGCTGGAATCAGCTGAAAAATTTATTTTTTTGGAGTATTTTATTGTTGAGGAAGGAAAGATGTGGAATGAGATTCTGGATATTTTAAAACGAAAAGTACAAGAGGGCGTTGACGTAAGAGTTATGTATGATGATTTTGGATGTATGTTTACACTTCCAAGAAGGTATGATAGAACTTTAGAAAAATGCGGAATCAAAACATGTGTTTTTGAGCGTTTTAACAGTATCTTAAATTCTCGTTTTAATGCAAGGGATCATAGAAAAATATGTGTAGTGGACGGCAATATTGGCTTGACAGGTGGAATTAATCTGGCAGATGAATATATTAATGAAACACAAAAGTTTGGGCATTGGAAGGACACAGGCATGATTCTGAAGGGGCAGGCAGTTTGGAGTCTCACCATTATGTTCTTGTCAATGTGGGATTATATTCGAAAAGAGCAGGATGATTTCCAACAGTTTGCACCAAGTAAAGAGTACGTTAGTGCAATTCAAGATGATGGCTATGTTCAACCCTACACAGATACACCATTTCATGAAGAACCAGTCGGAGAAAATGTGTACATGAATATCATTAATCGTGCCAATGAGTATGTGTACATTACCACTCCGTATTTAATAATAGATAATGAGATGTTGACGGCAATGCGCATGGCAGCTCGTTCAGGTGTTGATATACGAATTATTACACCAGGAGTTGCGGATAAAAAAATGGTATATGCAATGACCCGCTCTTATTATGAATCGCTTCTAAAAGCAGGAGTTCGAATTTATGAATATACACCAGGCTTTATTCATGCGAAAACCTTTGTGTCAGACGATGTGTATGGAATTGTAGGAACCATTAATTTAGATTATAGAAGTCTGCATCTTCATTATGAAAATGCGGTCTGGATGTATCAGTCAAAAGCTGTGGCTCAGGTTAAGAAAGATTTTCTGGCAACCCTTAACGAATGCAGTGAAGTTACAATGGATACAATGAAGAAGAAAAGTTTTGTGGCACGTATCTGTTTGGCAGTAATGAGGGCTTTCGCACCATTGATGTAATAAATCCATATACAATAAGGCAGTTTGAAATTCTTTATAGTGGAAAGAATAAGAAAAAATATGGTATCATTATATTTGGCTGAATTTTTACATGGTGAGGGAGTAGAAATATAAGCAAATACAAGAAGTTGTGGCAATATGTGAAGGAGCAGAGGAAAAATGAAATCAATATTATGTTATGGAGATTCTAATACATATGGATTTAATCCAGTCAATTCACTACGTTACCCTAAAAATATTCGATGGACAGGATGTTTGCAGGAAATGATTGCTCTTTTGATGTAATTACAGCATATTTCTGTACTGGTGCAAAATGGCATTTTAAGAAATATTCACTAATAGATTAGGAGGAAGATGTATGTTATACCAAATTGCCAATGGAGCAGTCCGTTTTGCAGACAAAACGGTTTTGGAACACATTAATTTTGAAATTCGGAATACGGAAAAAATAGCAGTAGTCGGCAGAAATGGCTGCGGTAAGACAACCTTATTAAAGCTGATTGCGGGCGAAATAGATTTAGATAAACGAGATAGTGATGAAGATATCTTTATTGCCAAGGCAGGGAATCCTGAGATTGCTTATCTTAGGCAGATAGCGTTTGATGACTCTAACCTATCGATGGAAAAGGAAATTCGTAAAGTCTTTGCTCCAATAGAAAAAATGCGAGATGAATTAGAGCAAAGAGCGAAAGCACTAGAAGTGAATTATTCTGAAAAGGATGTAAAGACATACACGAATATGCAGGAGCATTTTGAATCCATTGGCGGTTATTTTTATGAAAAAGAATACGAAATGCTCATACAGAAATTCGGCTTTTCAGAAGAAGATAAAAAGAAACCATTGAATGAATTTTCGGGAGGGCAGCAGACAAAGATTGCATTTATAAAACTATTGCTTAGTAAACCAGATATTTTGTTGTTGGACGAGCCTACGAACCATTTGGACGTGGAGACCATAGAGTGGCTGGAAACTTACATCAAGAATTATCCAAAGGCTGTTGTTGTAGTATCCCATGACCGTATGTTTCTTGATAAAGTGGCAGATGTTGTGTATGAAATCGAATATCATACTGCAAAGCGTTATCCAGGAAATTATACTGATTTTGTAGTTCGAAAAAAGGAGAATTACGAAAAACAGATGAAAGACTATACTTTGCAGCAGAAGGAAATCAAACGATTAGAGATGATCGTAGAGAAATTCAAGAATAAACCAACAAAAGTAGCTATGACACGCTCAAAACTAAAAGCAATCGAGCATATGGATAAGGTGGAGAAACCAGATAAATATGACAGTAAGACGTTCCATGCGCATTTTCAGCCAGAGGTTGTGACTGGAAATGATGTTTTGCTTGTTCAAGATTTGCAGATAGGTTACGATAAGCCGCTTTCCACTGTTACCATTGATATTAAAAAGGGCGATAAAATCGGTATTCTAGGTGGTAATGGGTTAGGAAAGTCTACATTTCTTAAAACCATTGTAGAGCAGATTCCAGCGCTTGGTGGCAGTTTCCGCTATGGAACCAATGTACAGATAGGGTATTTTGATCAGCAGATGGCTCAGTACAAGAGTAAAAAAACGGTGTTGGATGATTTCTGGGATGAGTTTCCAGAATTAATTCAGACAGAAGTGAGAAACATGCTAGGAGCCTTTCTGTTCAGTGGAGATGATGTATTTAAAACCGTAGATATGCTATCGGGTGGCGAAAAGGTGCGTCTTGCATTATGTAAAATTTTCAAGCGAAGACCAAATGTGTTAATCCTAGATGAGCCTACCAACCATATGGATATTGTGGGCAAAGAGACGTTAGAGTCTATGCTTAAAGAGTATGGAGGGACAGTTATTTTTGTATCTCATGACCGTTATTTTATAAAGCAGGTATCCAATCGACTTCTTTTCTTTGAAGCAGGGCTTACGACAGAATATCAATTCGGTTATGAACAGTATCTGGAAGCTCAGGAAAAGAAACGAATGGAGGAAGAAGAAAGAGAAAGGCAGAGAACTTTCGCAAAAAAAAGCGTGCAGACAGAAGGAGTAAAGAAGGCAAAGAAGTATTATAATCCAGGTAAGGAAAAGTCAAAACTGGAGCGTAAACTGAAAAAGATAGAAGAAAGGCTGGAAGAGAAGGAAGCACAATTAGAACACTGGAAACAGGAATTACAGAAACCTGAAAATCAGTCTGATTATGTGAAACTTGGTGAAATCCAGGAACAAATTGATACCTTGGAAATGGAAGTATTAGCCGATATGGAAGAATGGGAACAAGTCTCTTCTGAATTGGAGGCATAAAGTAAAATTAGAGGAGGTTTTAAATTCTGATAAGTCAGTTTTAACTTTTTAATAAAATTTTTAGGAAATCTGTAACGAATCCATCATTTCCTGCATTAATAATCAGAATCGAGGAAAGGAGGTAACCGATGACAATTGAAGATATCTATAAAGCACATTCACAGACGGTATACCGCTACCTCCTTACACTGACTCATGATGCAGAACTTTCAGAGGAATTGACCCAAGAGACATTTTATCAGGCAATTCGAACCATAGATCGATTTGACAAGAGTTGTAAGATTTCTACCTGGCTCTGTGCCATTGCGAAGAATACATTACAAACCTATCGTCGCAAACATCCTATTACAAGTGAACTGGATGAACTGTCCACAACAACTGCTTCACCCGAGTCCAGTGTAATGGCGAGAATGAATCATATAGAATTGCTTAAGAAAATGCATGCCTTAGATGAAACTACAAGGGAAGTTCTGTACCTTCGACTGTTTGGTGATTTATCATTCAGGGAAATAGGAGATATCTTATCCAAAAGCGAAAACTGGGCAAGGGTAACCTTCTATCGAGGAAAAGAGAAGTTGAAAAAGGAGATGACAATGGATGGAAGATAAATTAAGTTGTGAAATTGTTAGAGATTTATTACCTTTGTATGTAGATAATCTTACTAGCGAAGCAACCAATCAAGCCATAAAGACGCATATTGCAGGGTGCTCTGAATGCAAAGAGGCTGTTCTTCTAATGAAAGAACCAGACCCAACACCGGAAACTTCCAATTCAGAGGTGGATTACTTAAAAAAGGTGCGTCGTAACTCAACGAGGACGGCTCTTCTGCTCGGACTTACTATTTCATTGTTTGCTATGATTTTAGTGTTAGCAAGAATACACATGATAGGAAATAGAACTAGATGGGATGCTGTCTCTTGCAGTGCAAGTGTTTCTAAGGATACCGTTAAGATTAATGGAAGTATGATAGATACTTCTCGAGGTGTTGCACGTATTCGTTTTGAGGAACAAGAAGGTGTTGTTCGTGTGAAGATATATTCCGCACCGAGATCGTTTATCAACAAAACAGATTTCAGTAAATCTTATGAGGTAAAAGGAGATGTGAAAGAGGTACGTCTTGGACAGTATATTATCTGGGAGGATGGCGCACAAATAGGTCGTACCGCATCGCAATTATACGCCCATAAAAATCCATATATCGGTGACATGTCAGCGAATAGTAAAATTGCAGGGGATTTAGCAATTGCAGATCAGTTTGGTCCTTTTAAAAATGAATTACAAACTACGAAAGAACCATTTGGTTGGAAATTGTGTTTAGAAGAAGCAATTGTAAAAGAGGATGAAAGCTCAGCGAAACAGATTATGACAGCAGATTCTTATGTTATGATTGCTTTGATCGATAATCTTGATTCTGTTACATGGGAATATGAAAATGAAGAAGGAAAACAGGTGTTTACTGTGACCAAAGAGGAAGCATCAGCATTTGCTGGCAAGGACATTAAAAGGAGTGCAGCATCGCCTAAGGAATTACAAGAACTTCTTAAAAGCCTTAACATTAAATGGTCAGGGACAAAAGACGTATTTCAAAATGATACTTTCTATATAAATCTATACAATCAAAGTGATGCCAAAGTGTATGGAATTAGAATGAGTTACTATGTTGGTGGAAAGCAGATAGGCGAAAGAGGTGTACAACATGCAGATGGCTCTATCATCAAAAAGGGTAGCAAAGAACAATTTGATTTTATCAAACAAGATTTTAATAAGAATACTTCCTTAATTAATCTTTCTGAGTTCAGTTTTGATTTAGCAATAGTGGATAAAGAAGGAAAAGAAACTATGATATGCAAAAATAAAGCTGTTCCGGCGAAATACGGATGGACGTTCTATTATACTATTACGGAAGATGAGAAAGGTCGGCTTGTGTTAAAAGAAAGCTAGGTTGGCAAACGATAGAAGAGGTTATTGAGCTTATATAGGTGCAATGACCTTTTCTTTTTTTGCTATACAAGATAGTTCTCTCCGAACTCTTTTAAACTAATCAATGGAAATAAATGTTCTACCTAGTCCAAAAGCCTTCATTGGGATATAATAAACGTTATGTGACAAAATCAATAGTAAGAGGAGCAAAAATCAATGTGCGCAAGAATTAAGCAGCCTTTTGAATACGCAACAACTCAGGATTTCAAAGGAAAACTTTCTGAATGGGTTGGAGATGTTTTATATGATATTCTGCCTGAAAAGGGTTATGAAGAAAGAGATGAACAGATATTTACGGCATTTCAGATAGCAGATGCCTTTTGTGATAAAAAAGTACATTTAGCAGAAGCAGGATTGGGAACTGGAAAAACCTTTGCCTATTTGCTTTCTGCAATTCCATATGCAAGAATGACTGGTAAACCTGTGATAATTGCTTGTGCAACGTCGGCATTGCAGGAACAGCTTGCCAGCAGTACGGGGGATATTGAAACATTATCGAAATTGTTGGATTTAGAAGTGGATGCGCGGATGGCAAAAGATGCTAAGCAATACATCTGCGATGTGCGAGTAGAAGAAAATACGGATGATTTCGGTGATCAGACAGAGGAAGTGAACCAATGGCTTTTACAGACTAAACTGGGAGAACGTTCGGAGATTCCGAATATTTCTGACCGTGTCTGGAAGAAAATATCCTGGAACGAGTTTGTTTCCTGCGATACTTGTCTAAATCGTGGATACTGTAAGTTAATGGCGGCGCGAAAGCATTATCGTGAAGCGGTAGATTTAATTATTGTAGACCACGCAACATTTTTCCGCGACTTATGGACGAGAGAGGAAAGAATCGCCGATGGGAAACTCCCTATTCTTCCAAACTATTCTGCGGTTATCTTTGACGAAGGACACAAAATACTTCTTCCAGCTTCCCTAGAAGCAGGACATAAGATTAACAAAGAAGAAATGGATGAAATGATTCGTACCTTGGAAGAAATTCAAGATGCAAGACCATCATTAGTACGCAGTACAGTACAGGCACAACGAGCGTCCATGGCATTTTTTAGACAATTAAAAAGTTCCTTAGTAGCATCCGAAAGTTCGAAACGACTAGCAGTTAACGTGACAAAAGAGCTGTTAGAAGCGGCAGCAGCATATCGGGGCAGTCTTGATCAGTTATTAATGGAATTCCAGATTGAGCAGGAATTGTATATGGATACCCTGACACCGACACAGATTCAAGCCTTTGAAGGGCAGATAGAGCGTGCAACTATAGCACTTACACGTTTCTGCAGAAATCAGAATGATATGATTCCATGGATAGATAAAAAGGATGCAAGTTTCTGGGTGGTCCCTCGTAACATAGGGGAAATGTTAGACAAACATTTGTACAAAAAAGATATTCCAGTTATCTTTACTTCTGCAACCTTAAGTAATAATGGAAACTTTGATTATTTTGCAAGAACGATAGGTTTGAAGGATTTATCAAAATCAACCATTGGAAGTGCATTTAATATGGAAGAGCAGGCTAAGGTAATCTTAACAGGGCAACATGTGAGAGAGTCTTATGAAAAGAAAGTAGACGAATTAGCTGCATTGCTAAAAGAAAATGACGGTCATGGACTGGTACTAACGAATTCGACGAAAGAAGTAAAAAGAATTCGAAAGTGTCTCGCTGGTTACGAATTGCCATTTGAGATGTTATGGGAAGACAGAGGAGACCGTGGTTATCTTGTAGAGAAATTCCGTGAAGATGAGAGCTCTGTACTCATTGGTTCAGACTTCTGGGAGGGAATTGATGTTCCAGGTAAAGCATTGACACTTGTGGTTATCTGGCAACTGCCATTCCCAGAGATTGATCCGTTAATTGAAGTACAGCGAAAAGAAGTGAAGGCACAAGGTCTTGATCCAGTCACGCAGGTTGATTATCCAGAGATGGGGCTGAAACTGAAGCAAGGATGTGGACGTTTGATTCGGACCAAAACGGATCATGGTTCTATTGTGATTATGGATGATGTGAAAGGAAAGCCTTGGGAAGAAGCGGTAATGGATGCACTTCCAGAAGGAGTAAAGATAGAAGAACGATAAGTGAAGGACTGTAACAAATTTGTATCTCTAGTAATAGATGGTTCCAACTTGGTAAGAATCAGATATAAATCTTATCAGGAAGGAGCCTTTTAATAAACCTTTCTGTGAATTTTTTAAAAAATTAGCACTCACCTATTGACAGTGCTAACAATAGGTGTTATAGTACATATATAACAAAGAGAACAACAAAAGCAATACAAAAATATCGAACAATTGCTTTGCTGGTATCAGTTAAATATTTCAGGAATAGGAGG
>CALFNR010000180.1:0-34064 GCA_937903005.1 uncultured Lachnoclostridium sp.
CTTCATTGGATGAAACCAAATCTTCATACTTCTTAGAAAATCCTTTCATCTCAATTTCAATATCGTCCACTGAATAGTCATCTGATTCCTTAAAATAATACAAATTCAAAGGTTTCGTGGAACTTTTCTGATAATAAGCCTTTAAAACACTTACATCTTTCTCTTCTCCATTGTAATAATAATTTTCTGGCAGTGTTATACGTAATTTCTTAGCATCTGCTGCTACCAGATAATACTGATTATCCTGCAATATTTCTTCCTTTTTTTCTTCTTTTTTGCATCCCAACAGCATTAAGAGCATACATATTACTATCAATCCTTTTTTCACTCTGTTACCCTCCGCTTTCAAACACAGTCTGAAAACAGTATAGCACAAAGCTGCTCGGAAATAAAACACTAACCTAATGTCACGTCTAATATCATCATAATCAAAAATCCGATGGTAAACCCAATCGTTCCAAGTTTTGTTTTATCATCCTGTTTCGCTTCTGGAACTAATTCTTCAATTACCACATAGAGCATTGCGCCTGCTGCAAAAGAGAGAAAATAAGGTAACACTGGAGTTACGATCTCTGCAAGCAGAATTGTAATAAAGGCTGCGATTGGTTCTACTACTCCAGACAAAACGCCATATAAAAAGGATCTTTTCTTCGTTCTACCCTCAGCCTTTAAAGGCATGGAAATAATTGCTCCTTCTGGAAAGTTCTGAATGGCAATACCAATGGCAAGTGCCATGGCACCTGCAAACGTAACTTGCGAACTATTGTAAAGAACGCCGGCAAATACAACGCCTACTGCCATTCCTTCTGGTATATTGTGAATTGTCACTGCTAACAACAGCATTCCTGTCTTGCTGATTGCAGTACGTGCTTTTTTCTTTGGTTCCAAAATCGGCTTACATTGCTCACAATCAGGACACTCTGGCATTAGACAAAAGAATGGTACAATTTTGTCAATTAGTATCAAAAAAGCCATTCCTAAAGTAAATCCTATTGCTGCTGGCATAAAAGCCAATTTTCCAAGATGTTCTGACATATCAATACATGGCATAAGCAATGACCAAATAGAAGCTGCTATCATTACACCTGATGCAACACCTAGTACAGTCTGCTGCACTCTAGGTTTTATTTGATTCTTCATAAAAAACACACAAGCGGCTCCTAGTGACGTTCCAATAAATGGAATGAGCACTCCAATAACATATTTCATCATTTTGACTCACCTCACTACATCATATGAGGTTCTCGCCAAATTGCGCTTACTTTTACAACCTTATTTATTTACTTTTGGTAAATTGGCAAAGCTTTTCTGTAATTCTTCGTCAGTAGGAATATAATCTGTCATCTTTCCGTCATGGAATTTTTCATAAGCAAACATATCAAAATATCCAGTTCCTGTAAGGCCAAATACAATTGTCTTTTCTTCCCCTGTTTCTTTGCATTTTAAAGCTTCATCAATGGCTACACGAATTGCATGACTGCTCTCTGGTGCTGGCAGAATTCCCTCTACTCTCGCAAACTTCTCAGCAGCATCAAACACGGCTGTCTGTTCTACACTACGTGCTTCCATTAATCCATCATCATATAATTGGGATAATACGGAACTCATACCATGATATCTTAAGCCTCCTGCATGGTTTGGAGATGGAATAATCCCACTTCCTAAGGTATACATTTTCTGAAGTGGACAAACCTTTCCTGTATCGCAGAAGTCATATGCATATACACCACGAGTTAAACTTGGACAAGATGCTGGCTCAACAGCAATAAACTGATAATCTGCTTCTCCTCTTAGCTTCTGCCCCATAAATGGAGAAATCAATCCTCCCAAGTTAGAACCACCACCAGCACAACCTATGATGATATCTGCTTTTTCACCATATTTGTCAAGAGCTGCCATTGTTTCTAATCCAATTACGGACTGATGAAGAAGCACTTGATTTAAAACACTTCCAAGTACATAACGATAACCTTCCTGCGTGGTTGCAGCCTCAACTGCTTCAGAAATTGCACAGCCTAAACTTCCTGATGTGCCAGGATGTTCTTCTAGGATTTTCTTTCCAACATTGGTTGTCGTAGAAGGGGATGGGGTTACACTTGCACCATAAGTTCTCATAACCTCACGACGAAATGGCTTTTGCTCATAAGATACTTTTACCATGTAAACCTGACAGTCCAAATCAAAATACGAACATGCCATAGATAATGCTGTTCCCCACTGTCCTGCTCCTGTTTCCGTAGTTACCCCTTTTAGTCCCTGCTGCTTTGCATAATATGCCTGTGCAATAGCTGAGTTTAGTTTATGACTTCCGCTTGTATTATTTCCTTCGAACTTATAGTAAATCTTAGCCGGAGTACCTAATTTCTTCTCTAAACAGTAAGCACGAACCAATGGAGATGGACGATACATTTTATAAAAATTACGGATTTCGTCTGGAATATCTATGTATGGATTTGTTTCATCTAA
The DNA here is from genome assembly GCA_937903005.1 of uncultured Lachnoclostridium sp. GTDB lineage: Bacteria > Bacillota > Clostridia > Lachnospirales > Lachnospiraceae > Clostridium_AI. The sequence goes on from CALFNR010000180.1 coordinate 2,467, forward strand.
TTCCTGTTTTACAAGCTCTTTACAAAAAATATTACTAAGTTCTTCTGCTGTAACTGGCTGTAATGTTGCTGGATTTAATAAAGGAGCTGGTTTATTCTTCATATCAGCTCTAACATTATACCATTGTTGTGGCATCTCATTTTCTTCTAAGTAAATTTTATAAGGTATTTCTTTCATTTGCGCTTCCTCCTATTATGTTTGTGTGATAGTATGTAAACTTTACGTCATTCCTTTACTTTATTAAAGTCTCGTATGTTTAGTTTACCACTTTTATCTATCGCATTCAAGGTTATAATGTCGAACTACTTGATTTGTTTTGAGTTAAAGGTATAATAATAAAAAACACAATACATAATAGGAGGAACTATGAATAATTTAGTCGAAGAAGCAAATGTAATATTTGCAAATGATCGATTTGCCACGAAGCTTTGTGGCGCTAACATTGAATCTGTTTCAGAAAATGAAGTGATATGTTCCATGGAAATTACAAAAGACCACTTAAATGCAGTGGGAACCGTTATGGGAGGTGCTATTTTCACATTGGCTGATTTTACATTCGCGGTAGCCTCTAATTTTCATAAAGATGTTACGGTGTCTGTTGACAGCCACATCAGCTTTCTTGGAGTTGCCAAAGGGAAGAAACTCATTGCAAAATCCAAATGCGTTAAGGAAGGCCGTAGTACTTGTTTTTATGAGATTGCAATTGCCGATGAGCTTGATAATAAAGTGGCAACAGTTAGTGTTACAGGATTTAAAAAGCGAGGGTGACAACTCCCTCACTTATTCCACAGCACTGGCTTAAATCCTAATTCTTTTAGCAATGCCATATCTGTTTCAATGGTAATTCCTTGTGTAGTAAGCATATCTCCAGATATGGCTGCATTGGCACCTGACTGGAAACAAGCTTTCCCCTTATCAGGCAATAACCCTCTTCCACCAGCAAGGCGGATTGATGCATCTGGAACTAAAAATCGGAAAATTGCCACGATTCTGCACATGTCGTCATTAGTCAAACGTTCATTTTTTTCATATGGAGTTCCTGGAATGGGATTCAGCATATTAACAGGAATAGAACGAATACCAAGTTCGCGAATCTCAATCACCATATCAATCCTGTCTTCCATCGTTTCCCCTAGTCCCATAATGCCGCCACTACAGACATTTAAACCTGCTCGCTTAGCAGCTTCTATCGCCTCTACTTTATCTTCATAGGAATGAGTAGTGCATACATTTCTAAAATTCTTTCTTGATGATTCCAAATTATTATGTACTCTTGAAATACCAGCCTGTTTCAGTTTGGCATACTGTTCTTCCTTCAGTAATCCGAAAGACCCGCATACAGAGATTCCTGTTTCTTTGCGTATTGCTTTCACCATGTCACAAACTTGGCTTACTTCTTCATCATTTAAACGTTTTCCTGAAGTTACGATAGAATATCTTAGTACACCTCTTTCCTCATTATACTTAGCCTGTTCTACAACTTTATCCGTATGAAGAAGCGGATATGATTCTACTTCTGTCTTATAAAATGCTGATTGCGCACAAAACTTGCAGTTTTCTGAACATTTCCCGCTTTTCCCGTTAATAATCGTACAAATATCAAATGCATCATTGCAGAAATGTTTTCGAATTTCATTTCCGGCATGACACAATTCTTCCAAATCTTCATTCACTAATTCCAATGCCTCTTGCTTTGTTAATAAACTGCCATTCAACACGGCTCTTTTGTATTGTTCTACCTTAGTCATACAATTCTTGTCCTCCAAACATCTATATTAAAACACTAACACCTGAAATTACATTCTTCGCATGACAGGTATTAGTCTTTTTGCTTGATATACAGCTTTTATGGTAAATGATTCCGCCAAAAAAGTCAACCTCTATTTTGCATAAGGTTGACTTTTTATATGATTTGTTATTGGTTCTACTTGAAGCATATAAGCGGCTTCTGAAACCGCTCCTGCATCTTTTGTATGATCGTTTAATGCTTCTTCCATATTGGAAATGGTATCTGTTACAACTGCAAAACCTTTGCCATGTTTCCCTGCACGAGCCGCCTAAATAGAATCATTTAGTGCTAAAAGATTGGTCGGCTTGCAATATCTTTCTCTTTAAGTAAAACTCTATTGATTATTACTTAAAACGTAAGCCTTAACCAGCTTAAGTGTCGCCATTAATCCTTTTTCATGGGTTCTTTCCATTCCATGAGATGCATTAACCCCTTGCCCTATCAAAGCTCCTCGAATGTTGTTTCCACCACGAAGCGCTGCCGATACATCAGAGCCGTAATGAGGAAACACATCAATTACATAAGGAATCTCATTTTCTTTTGCCAAAGCAATGAGACGGTTAGTCATATCGTAATCATAAGGTCCACTTGAATCTTTCGCACAAATGGATACTTTCACTTCAGAACCATTCAAATCGTCTCCCATTGCACCCATATCAATGGCAAGCATCTCTTCAATATCCTCTGGAAGATAGCTGGCACCGAATCCAACTTCCTCGTAGTTGCTAATGAGTATCTTTAAATTATTTACCGGAATTATGTTTTCTTCCTTCATTTCTTTTAAGAGTCCCAATAAAACTGCCACACTTGCTTTATCATCCAGATGTCTAGACTTAATAAATCCTGATTCTGTATATTCAAATTTTGGATCTAGGCTTATGTAATCTCCTGCCATAATCCCTAGTTTTTCAACATCTTCTTTATTGGAAACCTCTTCGTCTAGACGGATTAGCATATTCTTTTCTGTACGTTCCAAGGTTCTAGCGTCTTCAAAAACATGTACAGAAGAGCTTTTACATAAAATTGTCCCTGTGTATACCTTTCCTGCTCTTGTATGAAGTTTACAGTAACAGCCTTCTACGCTTTGTAGTGTATAGCCACCTACTTCTGTAAAGTTTATCGTACCATCAGAATTGATGGAACGAACCATAGCTCCTAAGGTATCTACATGAGCAGAAAGTCCAATGGTTTTGTCAGAATTTCCTTTTACGTCTATAATAAGCCCACCGCGGTTGGTGTAATAGCTAGCATAGCCCAGTTTTGCTACTTCCTTTTCAACAAATGTCATTACATCTTTAGTAAAGCCTGACGGACTTGGTATCTCAACTAAGGTTTTTAATGTGGAAATAATATATTCGATCTTGTTCATCTCTTCATTCTCCTATACGCAATTTTATTCCATTATATACAAAAATCATCTATCGCTAGTATCTATATCATAGTAATAATGCTGGTTCTATTGAAAAAAGCAAGCTAAACTATTACTCTTGTAACTCTTAATAGTCTGCTTGCTTTATTTCCTTAGCTGTAAGCCTTGAAACCTCTATTCTTCATCCTCATCCGGCTCATCCCAGTTATGATATACTTCCTGCACATCATCATCCTCATCCAAAAGATCAAGTGTTCTCTGGAAGAACTTAATATCCTTTTCATCCGTTAACTGAGCATATGTCTGAGGAATCATTGTAACCTCAGCCTGAACCATCTTGATTCCTTCTTTTTCAAGTGCTTCACGAACAGTGCTGAACGAATCAGGATCTGTTAGCACTTCAAAGCTGTCATCTTCTTCGTTAAAGTCTTCTGCTCCAGCATCTAATGCCATCATCATTAAGTCGTCTGCATCCATGTCGCATTCTTCTTTGTCGATGATGATTTGTCCTTTTTTGTCGAACATATATGATACACAGCCTGGAGTACCAACGTTACCATTTCCTTTTGTAAATGCGTTACGTACGTTGGAAGCTGTTCTATTCTTATTATCTGTTAATGCTACTACAATTAATGCGATACCATTCGGTCCATATCCCTCATAAGTAACAGTTTCGTAATTAACGCCAGCTAAATCACCAGCAGCTTTTTTGATACCACGTTCAATTGTATCGTTGGGCATGTTATTCGCTTTTGCCTTAGCTATTACATCACGAAGACGGCTATTGTTAAGCGGATCTGCACCACCTTCTTTAACGGCTACCGCGATTTCACGGCCGATGATAGTAAAGATCTTACCTTTAGCCTTATCATTTTTCTCTTTTTTATGTTTGATATTGGCGAACTTAGAATGTCCTGACACAATCATTCTCCTCCTTTAAATATGAAATAAATAACCTGTTACATTTTAACACCAAATTTCGCAAGTTACAAGTACTTCTGTCAAATAAATAGCGTGTGTTCTGCATTGTACTGTACTTTATTAGGTACAATTTTCAGAACACACGCTAGCTTTTCAAGGGACAATTCTTCCTATTGTGCCTTGAATGAGTATTCTCTACTGTGCTAAATTCTGCATACTTTCTGCTATGACAACAGCGGAATCACTAACTTTTTCGGATTCCATTTTAGCGGAATTGCTAAGTTTATAAACTTCCGTTGCGGTTGCAGAAACCTTTTCTGAGACATCGGACATCTCATTAACTGATTGCACAACGGAAGCAGTCTCCCCTTGTACGACATTCATTTGATCAGAAATGCTCGCCATGTCTTTCATCAATTCTAAGAGATTCGTCGTTACAAGATTTAAACTGTTATAGGTATCGTCAATGCGAGTGTTCTGTTCTTCCATTCCTTCTAACATAGACGAAAGGCGCTCATCTGCCTTGTCGGAACTGTCCTCTAACTCTTGCAGAAGTTTTTCGATTTGTCCAACAGAGTCCTTGGTAGAGTCTGCAAGGACACGAATTTCATCTGCTACAACTGCAAATCCCTTACCTGCCTCGCCAGCACGGGCAGCTTCAATAGAGGCATTTAAGGCTAGTAAGTTTGTTTGAGATGCAATATCATGAATAACATCAATGACAGAACGAACTGTATTGGCCTTTTCTACAAGAATCTTCATCTGTTCATTTACTAGGATAGAATCTCCTTTTACTCGCTTGGTAATTATTTTGACCTGTTCAATATTCTGACTGCTTAACTCGACATTTTCCTTTGACTGCTCTGAATTGGCAACCAGCTCACTTGCAAGGTTTGCAACCTGATCAATAGATTTTTGAATGGTCTCGGTGGCATTTATCTGAGTAGCTAAAGAGTTAGAGACCTCTTCCATTCCATGGTTTACTTCTCCCATGGAACTGTTCATCTGTTCTACCAGTTCTGTATTGTTATCAATACTGGACTTAATCTGTTTTATTTGTGTGGCAACTTCATTTGATGTTTCTAAGATACTATTGGTTCTCTTTTCCGCATTTTCCGCCTGTTCTTCAATTCTGCCCAGACGCCATGCATTGCTCTGGCTTTGAATTTTACTAGAGATGCAAGAAAACAGGATTAGGAGAGCATACACCGCAACTAATGTTTCATAGGTTGCCACATACATTGCACTCGACCAGCCCCTTGCCACATACCAGTAGATAATGGCAAAAAGAACTTCTGCAAAAGCAATTACCGTAAATCTTAGATTAATTTTAAAATTGGAATAAATCTGCAAGCATAGAACAAATGGTATCAAAAACAAAGCATTCCCGATTGAATTAGCGTTAAATAAAGTGATAAGGACGTAGGTACATAAAGATGCAATTCCAAAGTCTGCAATTTTTCTGCCAAGACCGTTGGTTTTTTTGTAATACAGACAGGTCAATAGGTATGGAGCAACAGAAATAAATAATAGAATTATTAGGAACTGAATAGCTTTGGCTCCCTTTAAAAATTCACCAATAAATGCTAAATTCAAAATAGCTATCACAATTGCCCAGCTTATCATAAAAAGCCAGTTCTTTCTTCTAAAGACATCTTCTTCTGTATGGAACATGTTATCTTCTCCTTTAATTTTATTTACAAAACAAAGCTTATCCTCTAGCAGATAATCCTCCCTTCTATAATTTTGTAAAATAATTAAGTCGACCAAAGATGTATTTATACCGTGATGTAGATTCATTTAGTCATATATGTATCAAAAACATTATAATTGGATTATATTCTCAAATAAGAGGTATGTCAAGCAAACACTAACTATAAGATAAGCCAGGAGACGTATGAAACAATCTCCTGGCTTCTTTAGCCTTTTGCATTTCATTCATAGGACATACAGCTATCGCTCTGGTTTTACGAAAATACAATTAACGTTATACTCAATTTTTCCTTCCGTATCTTTCATCCATCTTCTGTAATCATCAAAGGTTAAGTCCTTTTTATCTGTCAAAATATAATACGTTTTATCTGCCTTCTCTTCATCGTCTTCAAAGTGACCTTTCACTTTCTTTAGATATGGATATTTTTCCCCAGTACTAAACAAGTTGTACTTATTGTAGCATGTGATAAAACCATTTTTATATACATAATCAAAATATGCAATCTCACCATAACCTTTCTCTACAACACGAATCATGCCTTCTTTCCCATTTTCCACATCTGACATAAACTGCTCAATTCTATCCTCACCTTTTATGATTTCATCACAATCTATAATGACACATCCATCCTTCTGTGCCTGTTCTATCGTATAATACTTTGGAATATCAGAAAAACCATTATAGCGGAATTGATAACTATAATTATACAATAAGGTGACTGCTGCTATTGCAATAAGTGCATAAATCCATTGTGTTTTCCAGTTTATCAAACTTGCTTTCCAGTTAAGTTCCATCAAGGTATCCACAACATAGATTCCAAATACGATACCAGCTAATGCTCCGATTATTTTACAGAATCTTGTATCGTCATGGAATATCGCAACAAACAGTGCTGTTATTCCAACAGTAAATAAAGCAACCAAAAATCCTTTGATAATTTTTTTTGCACTTTTGAATACAATGGGCTTGCCTGCTGCTTCCCCACTACGTTTTACAAAGAGTATCCTTGCAACTAGAACACCAACTGCAAAGAATGCTGCTAGGCCCAATATGTCCGTCTGCTTGTAGGAAACCACTTGCAATCTGCCAGTTGTAATACCATAACAATAGGAAGATACTCGCTTAAATGAAATAAGCACATACGCAAGTGGAGACATTTTACAGATTCGAACAAGTCCTTTGCCAAAGTGAATCAAATTTCCATCGAATATATATTGTGCAATTAGATATAGTGCTGGGAAATATCCCAATAAAACGCCTGCACCAAGTACACTAAATATCAGTTTTCCAGTCAAACAGCAAGCTACGGCAACTACTGAGTAAACCGAAAGAAATGCCAAACTGTTAGTGAAAAAAATGCGTATCAGAATACCAAGGAATACCTTTGAACAGCATCCATTGGCAAGTGCCATAATCGCAACAATAATGAGACAAACCATATAAGGCACAATTGCATATACAACCCCTTGCAGATATGTCACCCAAAACAAGTCTTTCTTTTTTATAGGCTGACCATAATAGAAGTCTTGTTTCTTTCTGGATGACAGAAATGAAAATAGAATAATTCCATGAATGATTGCAAGAAAACATAGTACAATTGGAATTCCTACATTCTCGTAGGTCAGTGCAAACAGCTTCTGGTCTCTTGACAAAAGGATCGAACCACTAGCATCACGAAAAGTGACTCCGTACGCGGTCTGTAAACTCACCATAAGTCTTGTGAAGGAAAATGGAAGTACCAAAAATAAACTAACAAAGCTAATCACTGAAAGCCAGATATTTCGTTTGCATTCAGATATACAAAATTTTCTGAGTGATGTTTTCCTGTTCACTGCTCATTACCTCCATCCGTCTTATTTGTTTCGTAAGAAAGAATACATTCATAATTCTCGTGCCAAGCATCATTACTTGTTAACTCTTCCTTAAAATCTTCAAATGTAGTATTTTTCTTATTTGTGAGGACATAATACACTCTGTCCGCCTCATTTTCGCTTGTTTTACCTCTCAAGCGTACAAGTTTTGAATACGTTTCCCCTACGCCATAAAGACTATAGGTGGTATAGCGGTCTATTACACCATTTTTATAAATATAATCGTAGTATTCATTTGAGCCTTCACTTGTTCCAACAATTCTGAGTTTTGCATCTTTACCTGTATTTACATCTTTTACAAACTGATCAAGATTCTCAATACCTTGAATATCCTTGTAAATAGGAAAATTCATGGAGTACCCGTAATCCCAATCTAAATATTCAGTGTCATCCTCACCTACCACGACACATCCATCTGCCAATGCCTCTTTAGCACTGTACTCATCGGGTATGTCGTTAAATCCCTTATATTTATAGTGATCTTGGTAGCCTTTTGCACTTGCAACAGCAATGATTGCAATTACAATATAAATTCCTTGCTCTTTCCAGTTTCGAAGACATCCCTTCCAATTCTGTTCTAGAATCAAATCATATACAACAATGCTGAACACAATACCAACTACAATTCCCATGATGAAATATTTCATCGAATATTCATCGTACATGGAAGGGAATATGCATGCAGAAAATAACACGGTAATAACAACTAAAAATCCCTTTATCACTTTTTTTGTCCAATAAAATACAATTGTTTTACCTGTTTCCCCTGCATTTCTCTTTCGAAATGCAACTCGTGCAACTACAAGACTTATGATAAATATAAGTACCAGTGCGATAAGCAGTCTAAAATCGTAATGCATAGCACCAATAGAACTCTCATTTTCAAAACGAAACGTATCCCAATTATCATGATACATCTGTGAAAATATAGCAACTGGTGATATCAGATAAATCTTACTTGCTGCAATATCTAGTCTATATAGACTTCCGTCAAAAAGATAATTAGCAATCACACATAGAACAGGTCCATAACCAAGAAATACTCCTGTCCCTAATACTGCACTAAACAATTTTCCTGTTAATGTACACGCAAGTACCGTCAAGGAATACGTTGCAAGATAAAGCAAACCAGATACTCCAAATGCCTGCAATAACATTACAAAAAACGTCCCTGACAAACATTGATTTGCTGCTGCCAAAATGATTACAAGAATGAGATTCAGTACATAAGGTACTACCATATTGACAATTCCCTGCATATACGTAATCCAGAATAATGCTTCCCTTGTAACAGGCTGTGAAAAATAGAAATCCTGCTTTTTCTTAGAAAATAAATAGGAAAACAACGTAATTCCATTTAAAATAGCCAACATAATCAGAATCACACCAAGTTCATCATTGCCATTGGATATTTGATATAAGCTCATATTCCGAACTTGAAGCAGATCATTCTTTGCATATCGAAATGCCACTCCATAATCAGTTCCAAATGATACAATTTTCTGCAGAAAGAAAAACGGTAAAACCAGAAAAATTCCAAATGTACTGATTGCAGTTAGGAACACATTCCGTTTTGCTTCCATACCATACAGATTTTTATATGATGTCTTTAAGATCATAACCAACTGCCTCCGTTTCACTGATAAAGATTTCTTCCAGGCTAAGTGGAAGGACTTCATAGAATACAGGGGCAACCTCCTTCATTCTTTCCACTATCTGTTCTTCTCCACCATGTAATGTTGCCGTAACCAGTTTTCCCTGCCTGCTGCATCCGATAATCCGGAAACCACTTAGCACATCTTCAATCTCTTTACCATCTGATAGAACAAACTGTACCTTATGAATATCCACTTTTAACTCTGTCAAATCTTTTGATAACAGTACACCGCCGTTATGCAACAATCCAATACTATCACAGATATCCTCTAGTTCTCTTAGATTATGAGAAGCAATAATTGGAGTGAAATCTCTCTCCGCAACTTCCTTAGCAAACAAGCTCTTAATTCCTTGACGCATAACAGGGTCCAAGCCATCAAACGTTTCATCACATAACAGATACTTTGTATTGGCACATATTCCAAGAAGAAATGCCACTTGTTTTTTCATACCCTTTGAAAATGTTTTCATCTTCCTTTTTTTATCTAACTTAAATTTGTCTAATAGACTATAAAATCTCTCTGTATCATACTTTGGATAAATTCCACTATAATACTCTGCCATACTTCCTGGTGTAGCCTCTGTAAAGAAGTACTGCTCATCTGACAGATAGAAAATCTCACTTTTTATTTTTACGTTATCGTATACAGGCTCCCCATCAACGATTATTTCGCCCTGGTCCGGTCTGAACACTCCACACATCATTCGAAGCAGTGTACTTTTACCCGCTCCATTGGTACCAATAAGGCCAAATATCATTCCTTCCTGTATCGTAATATTTACATGATTAACCGCACAAATATCATCAAATGCCTTTGTTACATTTTTTATATCGATCATCTTTCCACTCTCCTATTACATCCCTTTACTTTGCTTCCTGATTATTCTCTTTGGAGTAAGACTGCTTTAGCAGCTGTTCCATCTCTTCTAATCCAATTCCAAGTTCACTAGCCTCTTTCAGCAAAGACTTTAATTTTTCGATTACTTCCATCTTCTTTTCCTCCTGAATCTTCGACGTATCTGATACGTAATTTCCCTTTCCCTTAACGGAATAGGTATATCCTTTGCGTTCTAGATCCGCATATGCCTTTTGTATGGTATTTGGATTAATCGCAAGTTCCACTGCAAGATTTCGAACAGATGGAAGCTGGCTGTCTGGTTCAAAAACGCCATGAAGTATTAGAGTCGCAAGCTTATTGCTAATCTGTTCATACAACGGACGTGAATCCTTATAATCAATATGAATCATAACTTCTCCTTTCACACCGTACTATGTGTATTAGGTGTACTATTTATATTAATACAGTTAGTATAAAACAGTATTTTTTATCTGTCAACTATTTTCTTTCAAAAAAAGCATTGGTATCGACCTTTCAATCAATACCAATGCCTCTAAGTGATTCACCTTGTCATTAATTATTTTCCATTTACAAGCTTATTAATTTTATCCATTACCGCTACGACATCTTCTTCATGACGAATGGCGCACATAATGGTATCATCCCCTGCAATAGAGCCTACAATTCCGTTAATATTTAAATTATCTAATGCAGCTGCTACCGCCATTGCCATACCGCTAACCGTTTTACAAACTAGAATATTCTGTGCAAAATCCATAGAAATCAAACCATCTGACAATATACGTACATATTTTTCATACAAACCAGACTCCTGATTCTGTAGAATAATATATTTCTGACGATTTCCTTCCACTGAAACTTTGGTAAGTTTTAATTCACGAATATCACGCGAAATGGTAGCTTGGGTTACATTGTAGCCAGCCGCATTCAAGCGATCCGCTAACTCTTCCTGCGTCTCTATATCAAATTTGTTAATTAACTCAATTATTTTGGTCTGTCTGCCAACTTTCATCGTTTTTACACCCTCTCTTTCCCGAGTTTGTTCTTTAAAATGTCAAAATAACTATCCTCAGTAATCTTAATGATTTTTGTGCATTCATCTGCTCTCTTTATCTCGACAACATCGCCTGATTTTAACTGGCTTTCTTCGCAACCATCAAAATATACGATTGCTTCATCTTGCATGGACTCTTTTCGCTGCCCAATCTCTAAACGTATTTTATCCTCTGAAGAAATAACAAAACTTCTCTTATTCAACGAATGTGGACAGATTGGCGTAACAACTAAAGCATTAATTCCAGGTTTCATTACTGGACCTCCCGCAGACAGGTTGTAACCGGTTGAACCAGTTGGAGTTGATACAATAAGCCCATCTGCTACATATGTATCAATCAAAAAATCATTGATATACAAATGTATCACAATTAATCGACACTGTCCTCCTCTAGACAATACGATGTCATTGAGCGCATGGTCTTCAATACTCCTTTTCTCTTTCCGGCTAATTCTACCATATAACATCAATCGTTTTTCAATTTTACATTTATCCTGAAACACTTTTTCCAAGGCGGATTTCATATTCTGTGTTTCTATTTCGGCTAAATACCCTACAGTCCCCATATTGACCCCCAATATAGGAATATCCAGGTGTAATAAATCTTTCGCTGCATGTAGAATCGTACCATCCCCGCCTAATACGATTGCACACTCTGTATCTTTTGGTATGTCCTCTACATTTGTAAATGTACCATCAGCCTCATTACCTAAGTCAGATGTCAAGAAACAAGTCTTGCCCCTGCTTTCTATAAATTTCACAATTTCTCGTGCTGTTTGATAATTCGTGTCCTTTTCACTATTTACAATGATGCAAAAGCGATTCATAACCTTCTCCTACCTTTATTATTTATCCATTTGCCAGCTGGCTATGAGATTCTTTTACCAGTTCCTTAATTACGGTATCCCAATCGTTTGTCTCTTCCCCTGATAATTTTAAATGCAATAAATATTCAATGTTACCTTCTGGCCCTTTTATTGGTGAATAGTCTAATTCACAAGGAACAAAACCTATACTTCTTGCATAATCGACAACAAGTTTGATTACTTCCTCATGAACCTTCTCATCACGTACAACACCTTTTTTCCCAACCTTTTCTCTTCCAGCTTCAAACTGTGGTTTGATAAGACATACAATTTCTCCGTCTTCTCCTAACAGATTTTTTACTGGCAGAAGTACTTTTGTTAAGGAAATAAATGCCACGTCAATAGACACAAAGGATACTGGCTCACCGATATCTTCTGGTGTCACATAGCGTATATTGGTTTTCTCCATGCTGACAACACGCTCGTCCTGACGTAATTTCCAAGCGAGCTGATTCGTTCCTACATCAATTGCAAATACTTTTCTTGCCCCATTTTGAAGCATACAGTCCGTAAATCCACCTGTAGAGGAACCAACATCCATACAAACCTTGTCCTCTAGTGAAAAATTCCACTGTTCCATGGCTTTCTCTAATTTGTAACCACCACGGCTCACATATTTCATTACATGCCCTTTTACCTCAATCTGCGCTTTATCATCAAATGTCATGCCAGCTTTGTCTTCTCTTTGTCCATTGACCAATACACTGCCAGACATAATGATTGCTTTTGCTTTCTCTCTAGACTGTGCTAAACCATGTCTAACAAGCAGTACATCTAAACGTTCTTTCATAAATTATTCAAAATCCTTTCCACAATGGCGTCTGCATCTAATCCTAGCATTTCATAAAGCTGCTCTACGCTGCCGTGTTTTACATACTGATCTGGAATACTGATATTCAATACGTCAACACTATTTTTGCCTGTTTCTTTTAGATAAGAAGCCACATATTCGCCAAAGCCTCCACGTTTTACGTTTTCCTCCATACATACAATCAACTTATGACTGCAGGAAAGGGAATCTAACATGTCCGTATCTACAGGCTTAACAAAACGAGCATTGATAAGCGTTACCTGATACCCTCTTAGTTTCAATGCCTCACGTACCCTAACTGCTGTCTTCACCATGCTGCCTACTGCAACTAATGCAATGTCTTTCTCAAGGTAGATACACTCACTTTTACCATACGCGATAGATTCCTGATGTTCTTCTAAACCACAATATACCTTTCCTCTTGGATAACGTATCGCGATTGGTCCTTCAAAATTCGCACAGTAAGTTAACATATGCCTAAACTCCTGTTTGTTTTTAGGCGCAACTATCGTCATATTGGGTATCGTTGACAAAAATGATAAATCATATATTCCTTGATGTGTTTCTCCGTCTTTTCCTACAATTCCAGCACGATCAATTGCAAATACTACACTTGCCTCATTAATTCCGGCATCATGTAAGATCTGATCATAAGCTCTTTGAAGAAACGAAGAATATATGGTAACAAAAGGTTTACAGCCTTCCAATGCTAGTCCTGTTGCAAAGGCAACGGCATGTTCTTCTGCAATCCCAACGTCAAAGAAACGAGTTGGATATGTTTCATGAAATTTTACTAATCCTGTGCCAGATGGCATAGCTGCAGTAATTGCTACAATATTTTCTTTATCTTTTGCAAGTTCTACTAAAGTATCACTGTATACATTGGTATACGTCTCCACCTTTTCGTTCTTCTTATTTTCTCCAGTTTTTAAGAAAAACGGCTCTACACCATGGTATCTAGAGGGATTCCGTTCTGCTCTCTGATATCCTTTTCCTTTTTTTGTTATGACATGAACAATTGCAGCACCATTTACTTTAGATGCTGATTCAAATGCCTTTTGCATTTGCTCTATATTATGACCGTCAATTGGCCCGATATAGGTTAATCCCATATCCTCAAAAAGCATGCCTGGAATCATAAGCCGCTTGATAGAGTCTTTGGAACGCCTTATTTTATCAGCTATTTTATCTCCAACAGGAACTTTATTCAGTGCATTGGCAACATCGTCTTTTAGCCCCTGGTATTTTCGGTTTGTTCTGATTTTACCTAAATATAATGCCATACCTCCTACATTTTCTGAGATCGACATGTTATTATCATTTAGGACAATCATTAAATTCGATTTTAATCGTGCAGCATTATTTAGTGCCTCATATGCCATACCACCAGATAACGCACCATCTCCAATTACTGCCACGACTTTACTATTCTTCTTTTCAATATCTCTTGCAACTGCCATACCAAGTGCAACGGATATAGATGTAGAACTGTGCCCAGTATCCACACAGTCACAATCACTTTCGTTTCGTTTTGGGAATCCGGATAACCCTTCCAATTGTCTTAAAGTATCAAATTGATCCATTCTGCCTGTTAATATCTTGTGTGTATAGGACTGATGTCCCACATCCCACACAAGTTTATCTTCTGGAAAATCCAAAAACAGGTGCAGTGCCATAGTTAATTCTACTGCACCTAAATTGGATGACAGATGTCCCCCTGTCTTGCTGACTTTACTCAGCAAAAAACGTCGAATTTCACTGGCAAGCTGTTTGTATTCACTAGGATTTACATTTTTTATGTCATTTGCCTTTTTTATTTTCTCTATTAAAATTGTAGACAAGTTTACACCTCATTTGGCTATTTCATTCTATGAACTAGCATATTTATTAATTCTTCCATAAAAGTACTATCTAATTCCAGGGAGTGAAGCAAATTCACAGCTTCTATCGATAAATCTTTTACTGCTTTCTGCGACTTTTCTAATCCCTCTAATGTGACATAGGTTGTCTTATGATTTTTCTCGTCACTAAGGACTGGTTTTCCTAACACTTCTTTTGTACTTATGACATCTAAAATATCATCTTGTATCTGAAAAGCCAACCCTATATTTTTGGCAATTTTTTCGATTCTCTTTATACTATCATTGTCGGCTCCTGCCAGGCAGGCTCCAATCATCATAGACGCTTCAATTAATGCGCTTGTTTTTAGATTATATATAAAATCAAGCTGCTCTCTCGATAATGGTTTATCTGTATTTTCAACATCTACGACCTGACCGCCAATCATACCATAAATTCCAGCTTTATTTGCCAAAATCTGTAACGCTTTGTTTCCCCTCTTTGTAAGACCATATGCTTTTTCTTCATTTATCCTGCCATCTGCAACAGCCTGTTCAACCAAATCATGAAACTTTAATGCTGTCTCGAACGCATAATTAAGCAAAGCATCTCCTGCTAATATACCTATCGCTTCTCCATACATAACATGGGTCGTTTTTCTTCCTCTACGGTATTCATCATCATCCATCGCTGGCAAATCATCATGTACAAGCGAATAGGTGTGAATCATTTCCATGGCCGACATAAAAGGCCATACCATAGAAAAATCTGTGCCTCCAAACAATCGATAAGTTTCTAGAATAAAGATTGGTCTAAGTCGTTTTCCACCAGAACTTATACTGTAATTAGCAGCTTCTATTACTTTTTTTTGCAAGCCTTCCTCTTTTGGGATATATGAGGATAACGCCTGTTCAACCATTTCTAAATCTTTTTCCATTTGTAATTGAAAATCCACGATTACGAATTCCTTTCTGATAACACTGTTAATTTCTTTTCTACTTTATCAATGGAGTCGTTGCATTTCTTAAGAAGTTTCATTCCCTCATTATACAACCCAAAAGAATCTTCTAAACTTAAATCATCCTGTTCTAAGCGTGTAATAATGGAATCCAGCTCTTCAAAAGAAGACTCCAGACTTTTCTCTGCCTTTGCCATATAAGCCTCCATTACGCGATGAAATCGCTATCTTTTTCTTGGAACAACTGACTCTACCACAGCATGAATCTGTCCATCCTTTACTGCGATAGAAACAGTATCGCCCTTCTTTACAGTTTGAATGGTTTTCACTGCTTTTCCTTCTTCATCTGTCACAAAGGAGTACCCTTTGCTAAGAGTTTCCAGAGGTGATAACCCTTTCATTTTTTCTATATACAATGCAAGTCTGTGCTTTTTTCTTTCCAATACCTGCTTCATTAAACCATTCAGTTTGTCTTCTAAATCACTGGCGTACTGCCTGTTTTGCTGTATCTGAAATGCTGGACTCTGATGTGCTAAACGAAGTCTTAAATGTTCCAGCACATAACGTTTTTCTTGTATCTTCCGTTCCATCATATGTGTAAAACGAACTTCATAATCATCTAACATTGCCATAACATCCAGAATGTTGCATACAGCTAGTTCTGCTGCCGCAGACGGGGTCGGTGCCCGAAGGTCCGACACAAAATCTGCAATGGTTGTGTCTGTTTCATGTCCAACAGCGGAAATGACTGGAGTGTTACATTGAAATATTGCTCTTGCTACAGACTCTTCATTAAATGCAAAAAGGTCTTCAATGGATCCTCCACCACGCCCTACAATAAGCACATCCAATTTCATAGCATCCAACGTCTGTATACCGTCTACAATCGTTTCTGCTGCTCCTTCCCCTTGCACTTTTGCAGGATATAAAATAAGCTCTACATATGGATTACGTCTCGTTGCTATGTTCACAATATCCTGAATTGCAGCACCTGTACTTGCTGTAACAATACCAACTTTCTTTGCATAAAAAGGAATTGGTTTCTTATGTTCCAAAGAAAACAACCCTTCCTTTTCCAAATCCTTCTTTAACTGTTCAAACAGCTCATATAAAGAACCAAGTCCATCCTGCACAATTTCATTGGCATATAACTGATATTTTCCATCACGCTCATATACGCTGACATTGCCAAATACAATGACACTCTGTCCTTCTGTCATACAAAACTTAAGCCCTGAACGCTGTCTGGCAAACATAACACATGCCATCTGGCTTTTTTCATCTTTTAAAGTAAAATAAATATGTCCTGACGTATGGTATTTTAAGTTGGATACCTCACCTTTTACATAGATTCTGTTCAAAGCATAATCTGAAAGGAACATATTCTTAATATATTGATTTACTTTTGAAACGGTATACGCATTTCTTTTTTCCATGAAATCCACTCACCATCTATTGATTATCCTAGCCAAATGCTAGTCTGCAAGTTTAGCCAGAATTCCATTAACGAAACTACGTGAATGGTCTTCTCCGTATTTCTTCGCAAGTTCTACAGCTTCATTAATTGCAACTCCGACAGGAATTTCATCATCGTATTTCATCTCGTATATGGCAATACGTAAAATAGTTAAATCTACTTTACCCATACGATTTAATCTCCAGCCTTTTGAGACCTCATCCACCATTTCGTCAATCTCTGGTATTTTATCTAAAATTGCATAGAAACGCTCTGTCACCTGGGACATCTGTTCCTCAGTTGGAGCTTTCTCTAAATTGTCAAAATAAAATCTAATCTGTTCTTCTAATTCCTCTGAATTATAAAACTCCTTATGAAACAGCATGCGAAATAAATGCTCTCTAATCTCTCGTCTACTCATGAACGTTCCTCCTGAAATCTATCTATCTTTTTTCTCTTTTTTTAGTATAGCCGAAACACGCATAAACAACCCTTAAACATTACATTCAAGGGTTGTTATCATTATACACTATTTATCTGAATATAGAAAGAATAAATACTCACTATTCTTGATTTATATTCACTCCAGCAATTCTAACGTTTACTTCTGCAACACTTAAACCTGTCATATTTTCAATTGCAGCTTTTACCTTTTCCTGCACAGTTTTGGATGTTTCAGGAATACTATAACCATATTTCATTGTTAAAGTCATATCTACCGTAACATTCTGAGCTGTTACATCTACCTTAACACCCTTCGATAAGTTTTTCATGCCAAGCTTGCTTACAAGTTCATTGGTAATATTGCCTGCCATTGCCTCTACACCTTCTACTTCTGTAGCAGCAAGACCAGCAATGATTGCAACTACTTCATCTGCAATGTGTACAGAGCCGATATTGCCATCATTTAGTTTTTTATAGCTTCCTCTATTTTCTGGTTCTTTCACCAATTTGACTACCTCCTAAAGTATCTTTTACTTCATTCAGAAGAATCCTCTTGTTTCATTATAACAAAAGATCCGTTTTTTGCAAATAAAAATATTATGTATCTTATTGTTCCACAACTCCCACTGGTGTAATCACTATTTTATCAGCAGCGATACCAGTTTTTCTTTTTACAATATCTTCGATTTGAGCCATCTGCTGCTCGGTTAAGTTCGTTGCATCGATGATAACATCTGCACCATCGTCAACAATACTAACTACAACATCTTTAAAACCTTTTGCTTCTAACAGAATCTCTGCTGCACTTTCTTTTTCTGCCATACTTGTCATTGCAATAATACTATTGATTGCAGTCTGTTTCTGGTCTTCTGTAACACTCGCATTATTTACAACATCCATTAAGGTTTCTTTATTTTTTGCTCTAGTCTGTTCTCTGGTAACTTTTGCCGAGCTAAAGAAATCTGCATTAATGGTGGTACTTGCCAATACTGCATCGCCTGCTGCGGATTCTTCCTTTGCAACGTCTTTGTCCGCTACATCTACAGAATCATTGCCGATGTCTTCTGCTGAAATATCAGCGAATTCATCTTTCGCAGCTGCATCATCTGATAAAGTTGTTTTGGCTGGGTCTCCAGTTACTAATGGGTCAGCTGTCACCTTGGTGCTTGCAGCGTCTTTGGCACCGTCAAGATCAAGATAAAGTTCATTGTCAAGTACCTGCCCATCGTCATTTACACCTGTTGACTGGTCTGCCACTGTCTGTGCGGTTTTGTTTCCATTGGTAAAATTGTCCTTGTTATCCTGTGTCATGGTTAAGTAGCCTGCTACAGCTATCATTAACACTAATGCTGTGATGATTACTTGGTTGTTCTTTAATATCTTTTTCACAATACCTCCTATCTTGTGCTTCATCCTATCGGACAGCACTTATATCATCTTCATCACTTTAATTTTATGTGCTGGTACATCAAATAATACCTGTACAGCACTGTTAATTTCACGAATTATATTGGCATTATCGCCCCCTCTTGCAATCACTAGAACGCCTTCTACTTCTGGTTCTAGTTCCTTTACTACGTAAGGAGAAGTTTCGCCCGAACCAGACTGGGACATAACCGTTTCTTCCGATCTATCGATATTAGATTCGTTCCGATTGCCTCCATGGGCATCTGTTTCTGAATTGGTTGTCTGCTTAGTGGCAGTGTCCTTAAGGGCCACCTGTTCCTTAGAAGACTTCACTGTAATCATTACCTGCACATCTCCAATGCCCTTAACTTTACGAAGAGTATTTTCCAAACGCCTTTCCATGTTCTCTGTAAATACAGTGGCAGAGTCTACCGAAGAAACCACACTAGCTGTATGATTGCCTATCGCCTGCTTCTTTTTGACTGTAGATGCAGAGTCCCACGAGAATACTCCCGGCACAGATACTACTAACAAAAATACACCTACTGCAATTAACGTTATTATCTTTGGCAGTCCAATTTCTTTGATGGAAAATGGCTTTTTCGAATCCTTATCATCTTTCATTTTGAGAATCCTCCTCTACCTGAATCTGAATTTGTGAAGCCTCGATACCATACATATTAGCAATTTCCAGCATAGCATCCTTCGTCTCCAGCGTGTCTGTGACTTTCTTTTCAATTTTTTTCTTTGTTCCAATCTTTATCTCTGGAATTGCAATTTCATCAATGGCGCTTGCTTCTTCCGATTCTTCCTCTGTTCCCTTCTGACAAAAGACTGATATAGTTTTAACCTGTCCAAATGTCTCACTATCTGTATCATCATCTATGGTCACCTCTACATCGGTGGCACTGAAATCATAGTTTTTCATTACAGTATCAATCTGCTTCGCGATTGTATCTTTGTATTGCTTTAACACAGCATCTTGCTGTTTTAACTCTGCTACCATAATATCATCTGATTCTGCCTGAGTGACTTCATAAAGCTGATTCTTCTGTAAATTCATATCCAAGGCATCTTGCGCCCCGAACAATTTAATAAGCGGGTTTAGAATGATAATAATCATAACTAGACCACTAAACATTTCAATATATTTCTTATAACTGCTCTTTCCTATCATGGCCATCAAAACAGATAAGATAATATAATAAGTTAAAATATTGCGTACCAGGTCTTTTAGTATTTCCACTCCACCACCTCCTTTAAGCCAGATTCGTAGTAGATGTCACAATTACGATTGTAAACAAGAACAGAACCGCTGCTACCATCACAATAGACATAAGCAGTTTCGCGCTTTTTGCTGTGGCATTGATGCAATTAATGATACGTTTGTCTGATATGGGCTGAACGATTGCAGCTCCAAAAGAATAGATAAGCTGATAGATTGCAAGTTTAATGATCGGCACCAAACAAATTGCAATTATCACTATCAGACCAGCTACACCAATTGCATTTTTAATCAGCAGGCTTGCTTGTAAAATACTTTCTGTTGCCACACGCATGGTGCTTCCAACCCCTGGTATTGCCTGTGCAGTTTTTAAGAGCATAGACTTTTTGACCTGATCTGTGACTGGAACAACGAGGCTTTGTATAACATTTACACCGATTACTGCTGCTAATACTGTCTTAAGAGCCCAGGAAATGATTTTCTCTAGGAGTTCGGACATCTTCGAAAGCATATCCTGCTTCATGATATTATTAGCAAGCAAAAGGACAAAGTAGACATTTATCAATGGAAGAATAATGTGTATCAAAAGAAAGTCTACAATTGTAATGACTCCTAGTGTTGTTTCATAAAATACCATGGATGTTTTACTGCCTGTACTAAATGCAATTCCCATGGCATAAGTCGGAAGTAATGCCATCATAAAATCCTTTAAGTTGCCAAGGGTTGTACTCGCTATCTCAGATATTTTATAAAACGTAGTAGTTAACAAGGCAAATAAAAGAAGATAGGTAACATAAAAGCCTGTCTCAGCAATATGGCTTTCCTTAAACACATTGGTAAAACTAGTAAATATAGCCGCAACAATAGCAATGCCGATTAACTGTACAATAGAACCTCTTTCCTTGCGAAGCTGTCCCAAAAATGCATCTCCTAAATCTCCTAATAGTGTTTTTAGACTCATTGGTCTTTCGCCACTGATAAATTTTTGTACATATTCCCTAAATTGAAAATTAGTTCCATCCATACTGTCAACATTTATATCATCAATGGCATTTTGAATATCACTGTAATCAAGACTATCTTGGAAATCCAAAACCATATCCTTTTCTTCTGCTAATTCTTTATTCTTTGCATTGATGATATTTACTTGTCCAAACAGCACGCAGAATAGAAAGCAAATATAGATAAGTATTCGTATTTTCCTTTTCATGATTTCTCCTTATTGATAAAGCTAAGCCAAAAATTCACTTATAGTATCCAATAGAGATACAATGATTGGCATGCTCATAGACAAAATCGTTAACTTACCTACAATAGAAATCTGATTTGAGAGTGCATCATGGCCAGCATCTTTACATAGAGAGGTTGCAAATTCTGCAATGTAGGTAATCCCAATCATTTTTAAGAGGATCGCTATATAAGCAGGACTTATTGAGATATAGCTTTCAATCTTCTCTAAAATAGCCATAATGCTTTTAATTTTTGTTACTCCCAAAGCAAATATTATCAAGCAGGAACTTACACTTATGTATAAGCTATATTCTGGCCTTCTCCCTTTAAACTGAATTGCGACCATTGCGGCAATCAGTCCAAGCAGTGCAACTTTAATCATCTAATCACCTACTATATCTGAAATAAATTTTCTATTGTAGTAAAAAGCTGTGCAATATATGGAACAATCCACCATAATACAAGCAATAATCCCGCAAGACCTGCAAGTGATGCCTGTTCGTCCCTTCCATACTGCTTTAGAAGCTGACAAAGTACCGATACTAAAATTCCAACCGCTGCAATTTTAAAAATAATCGTGATTGACATAAATGGTTCAAACCTTTCTTTCTCATTCTCTCATTTTCACTGACTAAATCATTACGATTGTAATAAAGATTCCTGCCATAATTCCTAGTACGTTATAGAGTTTAGTTCTCTCCTTAGCCACAATGGCCTGTTCGTTAATCTCTTCCTGTAGCTGGTTAAGATATAAATCTATGGTACTTATCTGCATCTCACGGTCAAGATACCCAAGTGTATCACCAAATCGTATCAAGTTCTCTTTATCTGCCCCCGTAAGACTAGAGTTTTTTAAATCTTTCCATACGCATTTGCTCCATATCTCTGAAAATGTCCCGCCTCCACTTACAAAAAGCAATTCCGAAACTTCGCTTAGAAACTTTTTATAAACTCCTGGACTTCTTCTTGCCAGATTTCCAATGGCTTCTGGGAGTGGTGTTCCACCATAGCGAATATCCCCTCTCAGTATCGTCACATATTTTTTCAATTCTCTAAGCTGTTTTACCCGAACATTTAGTTCATTGCTAAAATAAAATCCTAAAGCAGAACATGAGGAGATCGTTAGTATGGCTCCTAGTATTTTTAACAGCATCACGTCCTCCTTTCTATCTATGCGTCAGCTTCGGAATAAAACGGTTCCCCTGCTGTCACAGATTGATTCTATAAATCCAACTCTTTTTTTTGCATTGAGAATAACAAAACGCTCAAAAATTTTTTCCTTTACCAGTCTGCCAATCAGTGGTTTTGCCAAAATATCATCTACAGAACTTCCATGAACAGTTGCAATCATTTTACATCCGCAGTTAATCACATATTCTAGAGCCTGCATGTCTTCTTTGGAACCAATTTCATCTACTGCGATTACTTCTGGCGACATGGAGCGGATTAACATCATCATTCCCACTGCTTTCGGACAGCAGTCTAAAATATCGGTACGCATACCAAGATCATTTTGTGGAACTCCCATATAACAGGCACCTATCTCTGACCGTTCGTCCACCACTCCAATGGCACATCCTCGCATTTTAAGTGTTCCATTGGATAATTGTCTTATGGTATCCCGAAGCAGTGTTGTTTTGCCTCCTCCTGGTGGAGAAATAATCAAGGTATGACACACTTTTCCTCCTTCTAAGATATAAGGCAGAATCGGAGTCGCGCATCCCTTTATCTGATGGGACAGTCGAATATTAATAAAGGATATATGCTTTAAATTCTTTACTCTGTCACCATCGGTGATTGCCTTTCCAGCAACTCCAACTCTATGTCCTCCCTGTATAGTAATAAATCCTTGTCTTATTTCATCTTCAAAGGCATATAAGGAATAATTACTTATGTATTCCATGGTTTCTCTGAGTTCATTCTGACTGACAATATAAGCATCTTCTCTGGATGAATCAAACTTATGATATCTGTTAATGAAATATTCCTTGTTTTTATATATAACAATCAAAGGCTTATTCACACGTAGTCTGATTTCTTGCAGATACTCAAAGTCGATATTGCATTCGTCCATGATTTTCCTTAAATTCAGTGATAACACTTTAAGAATTTCATCTTTCTTTTCCATGCTCGTCTCCCTTCTTTACCTTTCTAAAATATATGTATGAAATAAAATAATATAACTTGAATTTGCTTCATTTCTATAATATGATTGTTTACACAAGAACAGTCGTACTTTTACATAGAAAATAAATTAGAATGGAGAATTTGCATGAACAAAGAAATTACTGGACATACCGTTTTGACTTGTCTGCTTGGAAGCCCCGTGGCACACAGCATCTCCCCCCAGATGCATAACGAAAGCTTTCAAACATTAGGACTTGATTATGTATATTTAGCATTTGATGTTTCTTTAGAACAGTTAAAAACAACTGTTGAGAGTTTGAAAATAATGAATGCAAGAGGTTTTAACTTAACTATGCCTCATAAAAACTTAGTTTGTGAATATGTGGACCATCTTTCTCCTGCTGCTAAGTTAAGTCATTCTGTTAATACGGTAGTCAATGACAATGGAGTTTTAACCGGACATACAACAGATGGAATTGGATATATGCGTGCGGTAGAGGATGCTGGTCATTCAATCCTTGGTAAGAAAATGACCTTACTTGGAGCTGGTGGTGCCGCTTCATCTGTATTAGTACAAGCCGCACTGGATGGTGTGAAAGAAATCGATGTGTTTAATAGACGTGGTGCCAATTATGATAAGGCACAAGAATTAATTGATCATCTAAATGTGGAGACTAACTGTAAGATTTCACTTTATGATTTAGCAGATGAAAAACAGTTAACAGAAAGCATTCATAGCAGTGCTATTTTGACTAACGGCACCAGCGTTGGAATGAATCCAAAGCCTGATGGATGCCTGATTCATAACCTAGATGTATTCCGTAAAGATTTAATCGTTTCCGACTTAATTTACAATCCTCGTGAAACCAAATTGATGAAACTGGCAAAAGAACGTGGTTCTAAGACTTTTAACGGTTTATACATGCTTTTGTATCAGGGTGCGGCAGCTTTCGAACTTTGGACTGGCGAGAAAATGCCAGTAGAGCATATTAAGAAATGCTTTTTTTCAGAAACTTGATATCATTTGTGTTTCACTGCCCCAGAATAATAACAATGCAGGATTTTACCTGTGTTTTTTCCAATAAAACCTCCTGCACAGTAACTTCCACTTATTTCAGCAGATGCAAAACAGGACGTAACGATACTATTCTCGCTTACTCCTGCAATTGCACCTGCATATTTTCCACCTTTCATCCTGCCCTCAATGGACAAGTTACAAATATTCGCCTTTTTTAGATATCCAAAAAAACCGACACAATCTTTTTTATTTCCTTTGACGGATAAATTCTTTATGGAATGTCCGTTTCCATCAAACGTTCCACCGAAAGGAATCAACTCACTTATACCAATTGGGAGCCATTTTCTATTTTGAAGATCCAAATCCTGAATCAATTTATAAGTTCCATTACAGTAAAATGGATCTCCAGTACTTATTTGCTTACTAATCTCAAGAAGCTGAGAGGCAGATCTTATCTCGATAACTGAATTTTCTATAGACTGCTCTGTTGATACGACTTCCTCTTCTACTGATTTACTTTCATTTTCTAACTGACCCTCATTTACGTATTCAATAGTCCCCGTATTTTGAGTGCAGAAAGGATGTATGTATTTCTTTTTCTTCTCTTTTATTAAATTTTCCGAAATTGTTCCATGACATTCTACTATATTACCCTCATTAATTGCTACAAATAAGCCTACAATGTATTTTCTTTTACTCCACATATACCCACCTCAGATTTTCAAGTTGTTATATGGAATATAATACCATTTATTATGCTATTTGTCAAAATTTTCTATTTATTCAATAGTCCAGTCATGATTACGAATCTCAACGCGTTTAATCTTGCCACTGGTTGTTTTTGGCAAATCTTTCACAAATTCAACTAACCTTGGTCGCTTGTAGCTTGCTAGATTCTTATTAATATAAGAGAAAACTTCTTTTTTCAATTTCTCCGTTGCTAAAGCTCCTTTCGTCAAAACAATAGACGCCTTAATTGCCTGACCTCTTGTCTTATCAGGAACTGAAGTGACTGCACATTCCAACACAAATGGAAGCTTCATCAATTCACTTTCTATCTCAAATGGTCCAACACGATAACCAGAAGCTTTAATCAAATCATCAATTCTTCCTTCATACCAAAGATAACCATCCTCATCCCACCTGGCCTGGTCACCTGTATGATAATATCCGTCATACCATTGCTGCTTCGTCTTTTGTTCATCATTGTAATACCCAATAAACAAACCATTTGGTGCACCATCCGCTGTTCGAATTACAATTTCTCCTGGCTCTCCGACCTCACACATGCTGCCATCCCTGCGCATAACCGCTACATCATAAAGAGGATTTGGTTTTCCCATTGAACCTGACTTCGGTTCATCTCCATAAATCGTACCAAGAACCATCGTTGTTTCCGTTTGTCCATACCCTTCATAGATCATATGGCCAGTTGCTTTTTTAAACTGATGAAAGACTTCTGCATTGAGTGCTTCTCCAGCCGTTGTAACATGTTGAATAGAGGATAAATCAAATTCACTTAAATTCATACGAATCATGACACGATACATAGTTGGCGGTGCACAAAACGTAGTAATATGATATTTCTCAACCATCTGCAAAATCTCTTTTGCACTAAAGGAATCAAAATCATATACAAACAAAGCTGCCTCACATAACCATTGACCATACAGTTTTCCCCACATAGCTTTTGCCCATCCAGTATCCGACACTGTTAAATGAAGGCCATTCGGATCCACTTGATGCCAGTACCTGGCCGTCACATAATGTCCTAAAGGATAACGGAAATTATGAGCTGTCAATTTTGCATGAATTGTCGTCCCGGATGTAAACATCATAACAGAAATATCATCACCATGGGTTCTTTCCTCTTCTGTCAGCGGTCTCTCAAACACATTAGAAAACCCTTCCATCTCCTCGTCGAAGTTATGCCAACCTTCTCTTGATTCACCCACGATAATTTTTTCTTTTAACATATGTACTACTTTGTCCGCTGTATCAATTGCATCTGGTACATGTTCACTGTCCGTTGCTATAATATAGCGAACTTCTGCTGCCTGAAAACGATATTCATAATCTTGTTCTACAAGCAGATTCGAAGCAGGAATCGCAACTGCTCCTATCTTATGTAAAGCCATCATGCAGAACCAATATTGATAATGACGCTTTAATACAAGCATAACCTTATCGCCCTTACGGATACCTAAGCTCTTAAAATAATTGGCTGTCTTGGATGAATACTCCGAAATATCTTGAAATGTAAATCTACGTTCTTCTTTCTTATTGGAAATATGTAACATTGCTAATTTGTTCGGACATTTTTTTGCTAACTCATCAATTACATCATAAGCGAAATTAAAATCTTTATCATTTTTAAATGTTATTTTCTTTAATACACCATTACTGTCCTCTTCTGTAATGACAAATTTATTCGCGATAGCGTCTTCGCTTAACGGTTTTACCATCTAACATCCACCTTCATTTTTCCTCAGTCTTTTGCTATAAATACTTTTTCAGTATAACTTTTTAAAGTATAAATGTCAAGGTAATGAAAACTATATGAAATAGTTAACATTATTCAAATACAATCAGATTTAAAACCAAAAATAGCGCAAACTTTCGAGTGTTGAACTCTCAAGTTTACGCTATATAATCCTACATTAAAACTGTGTAGCTTAAACTCTCTTAAGATATTCGCCTGAACGTGTATCAATACTGATAACGTCACCTGTTTCAACGAATAAAGGAACTAATACTGTAGCACCTGTTTCAACTGTGGCTGGCTTTGTAGCACCTGTCGCTGTATCACCTTTGAAACCTGGCTCTGTATCTGTAATCTCTAATTCTACAAATAGAGGTGGTTCAATAGCGAACACTTCACCATTGTGAGAAACGATTTTAACCATTTCGTTTTCTTTTACGAATTTTAAAGAATCGCCGATTGCGTCAGCATTTAAAGCGATCTGATCGAATGTTTCAACATCCATGAAGTTGTATAAATCGCCATCGCTGTATAAATACTGCATATCTTTCTTTTCAATATGAGCTGTAGGGCACTTTTCTGTTGGACGGAAAGTTTTTTCTACAACTCCACCATTTTTGATATTTTTTAATTTTGTACGAACGAACGCTGCACCTTTACCTGGTTTTACATGTTGGAATTCAATAATCTGATAAACGTTGTTATCATATTCAATAGTAAGGCCGTTTCTAAAATCGCCTGCTGATACCATATTAAATAGTCCTCCTTATATTTGACTCATTCATCTCTTTGTAAAGATTCATGCTATGCAAAATCTTACTCCAGTTTTGCACTCTTAATCTAGTTTATAATAAACTAACAGATTTTTCAACCTTTTTTTACGAGGGATACCATCTTTCAAACCTTTTCTATAATTCTATCAAGCTCTTTGGTGAGTTGGTGTAATTTACTGCACCAGCTTCTGTAACACAAACTAAGTCTTCAATTCGTACTCCTCCAAAATCCTTGACATAAATACCTGGCTCTACCGTTACTACCATATTAGGCTGTATGATTTTCTGCTCTTTTGGCGAAAGTCTTGGATTCTCATGAATAAACAATCCAACACTATGTCCTAAACCATGGCCAAAACAGCCTTCATAACCGGCATCATAGATGAGCTTACGTGCTACATTATCAATTTCACAGCCAGGATAACCTGCTTTTATGAATTCCAGTGCTGCCATCTGCGCATCTAACACAAGCTGGTAGATTTGTTTCTGTTCCATAGATGCTTTTCCAACGACAATCGTTCTCGTCATGTCAGAACAATACCCTTGATATACACATCCAAAATCCATAGTTACAAAATCTCCAAGCTCAATCTTTTTATTGGTTGGAACAGCATGTGGCATAGACGAATTAACGCCTGATGCAACAATGGTGTCAAAACTGAGATTTTCAGCTCCATTGGATTTCAGATAATACTCGATTAACGCAGCAACTTCCAATTCTGTCATACCTGGTTTGATGTCACCAAGTATTTTCTCAAATGCATAGTCGCCAATCTTTTCTGCCTGTGCAATTCGTTCTAGTTCCCAAGGTTCTTTCACAGAACGAAGAAGTGTTACCTCATCTTTTATTGGAACAAGTCTCTTAAGCGTTAAATTATCTCTTAGTTTTTCATAGTCTGCATAAAGTATATCCTGACTTTCGAAACCTAACGTCTCTATATTTTCTTCTTTTATCAGCATGTTAATTGCTTCTTCATAAGAACCGTCAATTTCAAATACTTCATACGCACTGCTTTCATTCTCAGCCTGTATGGTATAACGGAAGTCCGTTAATATGACTTTCCTGTCTTCTGTTAGGAACAAATACCCCGTTGCACCTGAAAAGCCGCTTAAATATCTCATATTATAGCCATTTGAAATGAGCAATCCATCTACAGCATATTGTCTCATAATTTCAGAAATCTTATTATCTGTATTCATACATTTTCATCCCTTAATCTCTGTTATTTTTTTCATTATTTCTTTCACACAGCAGCTTAAAGTTACGTGAAATATCTTCTACAATTTCGTCTACTGACTTCTCGTCTACATCAAGCACCATATGTGCGCCAAATTCATAAATAGGATCTCGATATTCTAACAGATTTTGTATCTTTTCTGAAACACTGTCTCCTTGTAACAGAGGTCTTGTCGTATCTCCTTTTAGCCGTTCCTCTACGGTACTGCCTTTTACTCTTAGATACACTACAAATCCATTTTCTTTTAAAATATCTGCATTCACTTCTCGTAATGGCAAACCTCCGCCAGTGGAAACTACCGTATGCTCCATTGACTTCATCATTTCTTTGATGGTTTCTGTCTCTAAATTACGAAAATACTCTTCTCCGTGAGCTGCAAAAATTTCGCTAATTGTCTTTTGGGCATTGTGTTCAATCATTTGGTCAGTATCCGCAAAGGAATATCCAAGTTCGGTTGCCAGCTGCTTCCCAGCTGTAGTCTTGCCACAGCCCATAAAACCTATTAGAACGATATTTTTTTTCACGTTCTTACCCTCCTATGCTTCTTTTGTAAAAGTACAATACCACTTTCTCTAAATAACGTTTTAAGACGATCTGAATTTCTTCCTTTGGATTAATCGGTTTCACAAGAATATTTGGTAAACCTGTTCTTTTTGCCCCGTATACATCCGTAAATAACTGATCTCCTATAAATACAGTTGTCTTTAAGTCCGTTTTCATCAGTTCCATCGCTTTCTGATAATTCTTTTTTGATGGTTTGTGGGCGTCAAAGATATAAAGCACATCCACATCTTTATTAAACCGTTCCACTCTCTCCTGCTTATTATTGGATAGGAGACAAATCTGAAAACCGATTTTTTTAAGTCTTTCCATCAGTTCCATTGAACGCTTGTCTGCGTCAAAGCCATGCGGCACCAATGTATTATCAATGTCGAATATAATTCCTCGAACGCCGCTTTGATACATTTTTTCAAAATCAATTTCATATGTGGAATCCACCCACTTATCTGGATAAAACTTTCTAAACATCGAACCTCCATGTTATATACTATGATTTCTTATTGCGTAAATTATGTTCACGTAAAACGCACATTTATGTCTATTATAGCAACTTTTCATAAGTATGCAATGGCTTCACATA
The DNA here is from genome assembly GCA_937903005.1 of uncultured Lachnoclostridium sp. GTDB lineage: Bacteria > Bacillota > Clostridia > Lachnospirales > Lachnospiraceae > Clostridium_AI. The sequence continues at coordinate 32,716 of CALFNR010000180.1, forward strand.
AAAATAGTGGGCTATCCCACTATTTTTACTTTTTCTATTAAAGCAATTCATCAATCTTAAGCCCCAAGATATCTTCTCTTAGAATTCCCTGTGACTTAACAAATCTCTTCAATCTCTCTAAAATATCTTTTTGTTCTGCAGTTAAATCCTCAGTTTGCATCTTAGCATCTGCCTTTTTCTTCTTGTCCCCATCATCGATCTCTTCTTCCTCATCCTTCTTGCCCTGAGTCTCAGTAACCGTACCGAATTTTTCATCAATTTTTTCCTTTGCTTCTTCCCGAAGCATTGTAATGATAGAATCTCTCGCAGCATCCTTAATGGCCTGTGCCTCTTTTTGTGCTCCTACCATCGGGTCAGATTTCAGACGTTCCATATTAATGCCCTGAATTTTGCCACTTTCTCCTTTGTGAGCATCGATTGCATCCTCCTTAAGATTTTGCCAGACTTCTTTTGCAGCATCTAATTCTAAAGAATCACGCTGATAATCGGTAAGCGGTCCCATATTTTCTAATTTTTCCATATCTTCTTCTGTTACAGAGAATGGATCACTTAAACTCTTTCGGATCAAATTCAGGTTCTGCTCTTCTTCGCTATCATCTGTTATCCCATACTCTTCTTTTAACTCTTGCTGAGCCTGTGTAAGCTTATCAATCTCAGCATCATACTGTTTCACTTGTTCTACTAATTCTTCTTTATGTAATGCACTGTCCTTAAGTGTCTGATCTATCTTCAAATCTGATTCGAATACCTCAACGATTCTCCGCAAAGCATCTCTCTGGGCTTTTGCCTTCTTCTGCCCCATTTGATTTTGAAGCATAAAATTCGTATCACCTGCAAAAATGGACTTTCTTTCCTCTTTTTCTTCTTTCTCCACATTAGCCTTTTGACTGGTGCTTGCAAATGGACCTCGCAATAAACCCTGTTCATCAGTTCTAAGATTCATATTTACCTGAATGTTTTTCATCTAACATCACCCTTTCCCACAGCATATTTAAAAGGTATAAAAATGCATTCTTTAGAAATTATATCGGACTAAAGTCCTATAAATTTAACTCAAACAAATCACAACTCAAAATTAATTTCACTTTCCTGTAAGATTCATGTATAATAGAAAGCAAAATTATGAAAGAAAGTTAGGAGATAACATGGCATTAGATGGTATTGTAATTGCAAATGTAGTAAAAGAATTAAACGACTGCCTAACAGGTGGACGTATCAATAAAATAGCACAGCCTGAAAAAGATGAACTTTTATTAACCATAAAGAATAATCGAGAACAATATAAACTTCTTATTTCCGCTGGTGCCAGTCTTCCGCTCATCTATCTGACCGAAGACAACAAGCCAAGC
>CALFNR010000181.1:0-33988 GCA_937903005.1 uncultured Lachnoclostridium sp.
TCACGTAAAGCGGTTTCTTTAAACTCTTCTCCAGCTTCTACTGTTCCTTTCGGTAAAACCCACCCCTCATACTTATTCTTATAATTTTTATACAATAACAAAATTTTTCCTCTGAAAATAACCACACCGCCACAGCTCGTTGCTTCAACCATTGCAATGCCCCCTGTTTATTGTGATCTCTCACATTTTTGGTGTGTCTAACTGTTCATTAGTATACATCTTTTCCAGGCACTTTGCAATAATATTCATCAATTTTAATTAATTTAGATAGCTTTCAAACATTTTCTTAGCAATGGGAACCGCATACTCACTTCCTGTACCAGAACTCTCCACAATCACACTTAATGCAATTTTCGGATTATCTGCAGGGGCAAACCCGCTAAACCAAGCATGAGAAGCTCCTGTAGAATCATATTCTGCTGAACCTGTTTTTCCTGCCACCTGATACTTACTGTTTTTCAAGGCTGTACCAGTTCCTGTGTTCACAACTTCTGTCATGTAATCCTTTACAATCGCAGCTTCTTCACTTGTCATGCTCTTAGCAAGAACTTTCTCTCTCGTACTTCTTACCACATGTCCCGTACTAGTCTGAACATGTTCCACCAGATAAGGAGTCATCATATTTCCACCATTGGCAATTGCACAGGAAATCAACGTACTTTGAAGAGGTGTAATCTGTGTTTTTCCTTGTCCCATTGCTGTTTGTGCAATTTCATTCTCTGTATTTTTACTGGATAGAGAAAAACTGCTTTTCTTATATGGAATACTTAACGGTATCGACTTATTAAACATTAGTTTCTCTGCTGTTTTTCCAAAAGATTTTATATTCAGTAACGTTCCTATATGTGCAAAGGAATCATTACAGGAGTGGGCTAGAGAGCCCTTTAAATCAATAACTCCATGAACATGGTTATTGTAGCAGGAAATTCTTCTGTCACCAAACATAGCACTGCCTTTGCATTCATACTGATACTTGTCATAATCCTTAGAATGTTCCTTTATATACTCAAGCAAGGTTACTATTTTGAAAGTGGAACCTGGTGCATATAAACCTTGTGTTGCTCGGTTCAAAAGAGTTGAATTGCCAGATTCGTCTGCAACAAGAGAATCCCAATTCATGGCTATGGTGTTCGGATCATAACTTGGCTTGGATACCATCGCAAGAATGCGACCTGTAGATGGCTCAATTGCTACTACTGCCCCCTTGCGGTTGCCAAGTGCCTCATAAGCTACCTTTTGTAACCCAACATTTAGAGTTGTTACGATATCATCTGCTAAAATTTTATCTCCTTGCATTTGCGTTACTGCCTGACTCACTACGTTGGTATGAGAGGTCAACATCGTGAAATTTTCTGCCAGCTCAAGTCCCGTCTTTCCTCGTCCAACACTTCCCACTACATGAGAAAACAACTGGTCAAATGGATAATTCCTTGTCTCTTTCCCGGCACTATCCGTTACTGTCTTGGCAAGTACAGTTCCATCCGAAGCCATAATCTTGCCACGTACATACTTCTCTGCCAGCAAATCCTGTCTCTTGTTGTAGGAACTATTTATCTGGGACGGTGACTCGACTGCCATAAAATAGATAAATCTTCCCGCCATTAGTGTAAAAAGCCCAATGAAAATATATACTACTTTAAAAATGTTTGCATTCTTCTTTTTATTATTATTCTTCGACTTCTTTGATTGTCGGTTTACTTTGTCTATGACTGGTTCCTCTGACTTTTCTCTTATCTTTCTCAATTTTACCTTCCTCGCTCTGATTCATCAAATATATTCCCTGTAAGATACTAAAGATGATTGTTGTTCCAAGGACCGAACTGCGACCATAACTTACAAGGGGCATAGTCACTCCTGTTGAAGGAACAAACCTGATAACGCCACCGATACATAAGAATACTTGTACAGCAAACATTACACTAAGTCCTAGCGCAACAAGTTTATAAAATTCCTCTTTTGCTTTTAATGCAATCGTAATAAACATAACAAAACAAGTTACATATATCAGCACCACCCACAGGGCAAAAATTCCACCGAATTCTTCTGCTATCGCTGAGAAAATAAAATCACTCTTTCCAACCGGAATACTGGTTGGCAGTCCTTTCCCTAAACCTAAGCCAAACCAGCCACCCGTTCCAATTGCAAACAATGACTGGGCAACCTGATATCCCCCAGCATCAATCTGTTCCCATGGATTCAGCCATGCGCTTACTCTGACACGTACATGTGAAAACAACCGGTAAGCCACCACCGATGCTGCCGAAGCACCTGCTAATCCTCCGAATAAATAAAAAGACTGTCCTGTTGCAATATAAAGCATCACTACATATGTGAGAAAGAAAATAAGCGCAGCTCCCAAATCCCTCTGCACTACAAGAAGCAGCACATGTGCTCCCGCCAATGCTGAGATATACACAATTTCCCTAAACTGTTTTGCTCTGGCAAGTGCCGATGCCACAAAGAATACAAACAGAATTTTTACAAACTCTGAAGGCTGAATGGATACGCCACCAATAAACAGCCAGTTTTTCGCCCCGTATTGTGTAACACCGAACACGGAGACACATACGAGCATACCAAGACCAAGCACTGCATAAAGCCACTCTAGATTCATAAGAAATTTCATTTTCCGAATTACAACTGGTATAACTAGTCCAATTCCCATTCCGATACACGCCATTGTAAACTGCCGCTTTGCCGAATCAAAGGAAAGTCTCTCCAACATTATAAAACTGATTGAAAACAACATCAGCATATGATTTAACAATGTCCTAGATATTCCCCGGTAACAGATAGGATACAGTATGCTAAACCCTATTAAAAACCCTAATTGCACCAGATAAAAAGCCAGTATCTTAAAATTTTCTGTATTCATATAAAGCACAAAATTACATACAAAATGAAAAGCCAGTATAAGTATCCTCTGTACTCTGTACAAATACAGCTGTTTCTTTCTGTTTTTTTTCAGTAGTGCTGTAAATCCATAAAAGGTATAAATCGTCATAAGAAATATGATGACAAACCTAGATATTTCCACAATTACATTTTCCAACCCTTAGCCTCCTGCCTGCCTTTTTCATTCATGCAGAAACTATTCGATTCCTCTTTTGAAATGTCCTTTTGTATAGTCTTCCACACAATCTGCAGTTTTTTCTTTATATAAAGCCTGTTTTACATAACAATCTAGAATCTTTTTGGTTTCTACCGCTGATTCCATTGTAAAATCAAGACGTATATCCCTCACTCCTAATTTCTCTATATCTGACACATGCTCTAGTAAATGTAGTGGTTTTCCGTTATAAATAACATTATAGCAGCAGGAACAGAAATTTCTGCCGTAAAATAGATTGCCACTCTTATCTACAAATCGAAAGTAACCTGATTTGTAATTGCATCCCGCTGTGTTTTTCACAACACACTGCGCCGATGTCATAAGCGGTGTATAACCATACACAATCATAGAATCACCCGCAATATCTAGTTCCTTAAGTTCCTGATAATTGAGTTCAAGAGAAGCTGTAAACTCTGTAATACCTCGGTTTATCCAAAAATGCCTTGTCTCACGATTCATTACATACATATTATAATCCAGAATACGTTCTTTGTTGCATTGTTCTTCTACTAAATATTCCAGCTCTTCAAGATTTTTTACTACAAAACCATCAATATTATCATGATGAATGGATTGGTTTACTGGATGGGTTTTCTTCTTATAGTTTTCATAAGTTTTACGCCGGAATATCGTAGGTAATAACACGTAGAACTTTTTATCCGTCTTTAGTAAGTCTGAATCCAAAAGATCTGGTTCCTGCTCTAACATAGAAAAATGCAAGAATACACTTGAAACGCCTGGCTCTCTAACCACTGCTTCTAGCTGCTCTTTGCTCATTACACTAACCGTAAGCTCTAACTTATCTTTTTTTTGAGGCACTTCTTCACTAGTAATCTCTTTGCATGGTACCCATTCCCTTAAGAAAGAACGATTCAATTCCTCTTCTAGTTTTTCAAATGCCTTTCTTCGTAGCTCATTTAACTTTCCAAGAGGCATAAACCAGTCCCCTGCAGAATCTATCTGAATTGACTCAAGATAAAATGATGTCTCTTTTGTTTTATCTAGCTGTTTTTTGATTTTTTCATCCGCAATCGGCTGATTCAAAGCAACCTCAGCCACATCTCCCATTTCCGTTACTGTGATATCTCCATAAGTTAAAGATAACACCACTGGTTCTCCCGCCTTACCACAGAAATAAGCAGTTACAGGTTCTCGATTATCCTTTTGAATAATTTCTTCCTGTATGCTTGTAAGCAATGACTGGTTCTTCGTTCTGTATACTTTCTGTCCTTTCTGCACTTTTGATCCTGGCTTAAAGTTAGCCTCATAGAGTGATCCCTTTTTCACTCCATCCTTTACTGTGAAGTCGTAAACATTTTCTCCCCTATTAGAACGTATTTCTAATACATCTTGTGCGAAAATAGTATCTCTTAATTCAATGGCAGCTCGATTTTTCATAATATTCTTTATTGTTCCTACTAACACGCCGCTGTGATTGGGACGGTCCATAGACATTAATTTCTTGCCATTATGCTCTCGATAATACCCTTCTGAAAAACCACCACGATTGTACAGATCCATCAGCTTTTTCATGTCATTCTCTAAAACATCTGGATTCTTTTTCATATAGGCTCTATAGGCATCGCCACCTGTCTTTTGGTACAACTCAACGTACTTCCGATATAAATGTGCTGTCATGGCTGCATATTCAGGACGTTTCATTCGCCCTTCTATCTTAAAGCTGTCAATCCCACTTTCAATCAGCTCTGGAATATCATAAATAGTACACATGTCTTTCGGACTTAACAAAAATGCTTGTTTTCCTTTGAATGGTTTTCCATCGATTTCTTCCATTCTATACTGCATACGGCAAGGCTGTGCACAACGTCCACGATTTCCGCTTCTTCCACCAATCATACTGCTCATCAGACATTGGCCTGAGAATGAATAACACAGCGCACCATGCACAAATGCTTCAATCTCTAAATCGGTATTTTTTCGAATCTCTTTCACTTCATCGAATTGCAATTCTCTAGAAGTCACTAGTCTAGTAACTCCATATTCTTTTAACTGATTCGCCCCTTGTGCCATGGTTAAAGTCATCTGGGTAGAAGCATGAATTTCGATACTTGGAAATGTTCGTGATACAAAAGACAGCACGCCAAAATCCTGTACAATAACAGCATCTAGTCCGTGCATATAAAATGGCAGAAGATACTCGTATAACTGATTAAACTCTGATTCTTTTACTAATGTGTTAATGGTTAAATATATCTTTTTATGATGAAGATGTGCATATTCAATCGCCTTAATCATATCTTCCTGATTCAGATTATTGGCAAATGCTCTTGCCCCGAATTTCTCTCCTCCAATATAAACGGCATCACAGCCTCCATGAACAGCTGCAATTAGTCCTTCCATAGAACCTGCAGGTGCGAGAATTTCTATATTTCGTGTCATAATAATACCCTTTCTGTCCTTTTCAAATATAACGCATATATATTGTTATAAAGTTAAAAAGACTGCCTCTGCAGTCTCTTTCTTCGCTCTTTTTCTACTTTCTTGTCTGGCTTTCCTTTTGTTCCTCCAGATGTTTAAGCTGACGTTTTGCCGATTCATAAGCGGATCCAATCCGTTCTAATTCCTGCTGTGTCTTGTTAAGCTTTTCCTTTAAAGCAACAAATTCATGCTTTAACTGATACAGCTCATCATCCTTCTTAGAATTCTCAGACTCCAACTCTACTGCTTTATCCTGCGCTTTAAAATAGTCATCTACTATATTTATCTCTAGCATGAAATTCTTCATGTCACGTTCCAAATTCTTAAATTCTTCTATCTCTTTACATTCAGCAATCTTATTATTCAGATAAGCGGCTACTTTCTGCATATACTCCGAACTTTCATAACCACAGATTACAAACTCTTTATTATTGATTACAACATGTGCATCATTTTTCGTTTCCATACTCACCGCCCCCTGCTAGAATGTATTTTCACTACACATTATATCCTACCTAGCAGGAAACAGCAAGATAAAAATCGAAAAGCAAGTTCTTATGTCGTCGCGACCTTCGATTCTATTTTGCAATATCCAATCCAAAATGTTTATACGCTAAATCTGTAAGGATTCTTCCTCGTGGTGTTCTTTGAATCAGTCCATTCTGAATGAAGTAAGGTTCATATACATCTTCCAATGTACCTGCATCTTCTCCTACTGCTGCCGCCAGTGTATCAAGTCCTACTGGGCCACCAGAAAACTTCTCATACATAGTCATTAATATCTGCCTATCCATATTATCTAAACCTAATTTATCTACTTCCATTAAATCCAGCGCAAAGGTTGCAACCTCAAGCGTAATCCTGCCATCGTATTTTACCTGTGCGAAATCACGTACACGCTTTAACAGACGGTTAGCTAAACGAGGGGTTCCTCTAGAACGTCTTGCAATCTCCCATGCACCTTCTTTATCAATCTCTACCTTAAATACTCTTGCCGCACGGGTAATAATATCTACCAGTTCTTCTGGAGTGTAGAATTCCAAACGATGCACAACTCCAAAACGGTCACGTAATGGTGCTGTCAGCATTCCTGCTCTTGTTGTTGCTCCTACTAAAGTAAACTTTGGTAAATCCAGGCGGATAGACCTGGCGGATGCCCCTTTTCCTATTACAATATCAATAGCAAAATCTTCCATTGCTGGATAAAGTACTTCTTCCACCTGACGGTTCAAGCGATGGATTTCGTCAATAAACAGCAAATCCCCCTCTTGCAGATTATTAAGAATCGCTGCAATTTCTCCAGGTTTTTCAATCGCTGGACCTGACGTTATCTTCACATTCACATCCATCTCATTGGCAATAATACCTGCGAGGGTTGTCTTACCTAATCCTGGTGGCCCATAAAGCAGTACGTGGTCAAGGGCTTCTTTTCTTGCCTTGGCTGCTTCTATATAAATCTTTAAATTATCTTTTATTTTCTTCTGTCCAATATAATCTGACAACAGTTTCGGACGCAAGGAATTCTCTATTTTATAATCTTCATCGATTAATTCCGTCGTAATCATTCTCTTTTCCATACTCTCGCACTCCTATTAGAACAAGTTCATATGTTTTAGGGCAGCTTTTAGCACATCCTCTACATCGGTATCTTTCGTAATCTCGACCTGTCGAACCGCTTTTAGGGCTTCTGTATTGCTGTATCCTAACGCAACCAGCGCGGCAACTGCATCGTTCTGTATAGATGCCTGTGCTTCCTTTTCCCCTTCATGCATGGCTTCTTCTGCATGTTTTAACCTGATTTCAAATGCATCTTCTATTCTTAACTTATCTTTTAATTCTAATATTAACTTCTTTGCTGTCTTAGCCCCGATTCCTGGAGCTTTTGAGATTGTCTTCACATCGTCTGATAGAATGGCAAATCGCAATTCATCTGGACTGATTGCGGATAATACACCTAATGCCGCTTTTGGACCAATGCCATTTACAGAAATGAGTAACTTAAATATTGCCAAATCTTCTTTTGTTAAAAACCCATACAAAAGCATCGCATCTTCTCTTACATGCAAATACGTATGAATCTTAACCTGTTCTCCAATTGGAGGTAACTGGGAAATAACCGAAGATGGAACGCTGATAGCGTAACCTGTCATATTACTTTCCACTACAATTCCACTGTCGCTTACATCTGCTAACTCTCCCTTTATGTATGCAATCATACCTTTTACCTCACATTCTTCATTCTTAGTTTTTCATTGTATCATAAACAGGATGCAAACGCAAGTTCGATATTTTGCCAGAATCGAACATATGTATTGCTTTTTTCTATAGAATCTGCTATGCTTTTTTTACCATTTTTATACCAAGGAGGAAACTAATATGAATTACACAGCACACGTTACAGTTGGTGCTTTCACTGGAATTGGAATATCCTTTGCAGCGAGTCGTTTTCACTATGATCTTTCTCCAGTTTTAGTTACCGTTCCCGCCTTTCTAGGTGCAGCACTTCCAGATATTGATCATCCTAAAAGCCATCTGGGCAGAAGATTCAGGTTCACATCCAAGGTGGTTAACAAAGCTTTCGGACATAGAACATTTACTCATAGTCTGCTTTTTTGCTTTGGGGTTTTTTACTTGCTCATGCAATGGAATCTTTCGATTGCAGTGGGGGCATTTAGCGGTATTCTCAGTCATATTTTGTTAGATATGCTGACTCCGTTTTCTAAGGGCGTAGCACTTTTGTATCCGATTAAGAAGAGGTTTGGGATTTTTATGTCGTAACGAATATGGACACCTGGAACTGAACTTCGATATGCTGAAATTATGCTTATTGAGGTTCAATTCTTTCTTAACATTTACATAATATATATTTTTTTTGGTCTATTTGACATTTGTATGTATGTATGATAATATTTTCGAGTTGAAACATTGGTGTTGTTTGTATAAACTGTATAAAATAAGGAGGTAACTATGAAGAAAATATTATCATTTATTTTAGTTTTGACTATTTTTTTTAGCTTTAATAATTTAAACTACTTAAATGTTGAAGCTCAAGATAGTATCCAGGAACATTACGAAGTAAACGGCAAGGGATATGACACCAACAAATACATAGTTGATGGTGAGATATATTTAACTGTAACATCATGTGACAATCCAGACGAAATTTTAAATATTAATTTAATGTAGAAAGAATGCTTAGTGCTAATGACAATGATAGTGATTCTAATGCATCAATTGTAGAATAAATTTAACCAAGTTAAACTCCACAAGAAAAAACAATGTTAATAAATATATTGGATATATTGATGACTGTAACGACGATTATAAGGATGCTGTAGCTGCCGTCGGTGCCGAAGCAGTCTCTACAATTATAATGGCTGGTGGTGGTGCTGTATTATTAGCTGCACTTGCTCCAGAAGCATTAATTGTTGCTGTTTTAGCTGCAGGATTTACTGGCACATTAGCTGGAGCAACAACTGCAGTAACAAAACTTATATCTGCATCAGGAAAATTAAATAAAGCATCCGATATGTACGAAACAATAAAACTATATGGAACTAAATTATAGGAAGGATTTTGAATTTGAAAAGAATATTTGTATTTGCTACAATTGCATTAATATTAGATTTAGCTTTTATTCTATTGGGTCTCGCTGGTATTCTCAAATTTAATTTGATTCGTGTGGTATTTACGATTATTTTGACTTTTATTATAGCTATTATATTCTTAGTAGCATATCTTACTATTCTATTGAAGCGAAAAAAGAACAAGTAATAGAATTTAATGTTAAAACAATACCGACAATCATCATCGTTATGCATAAGTTATTACATTAAAAAATAGGAGCACGAACATTTCCTAACGTTCTGCTCCTATTTACATTATTATTGCACAAATTATGCATTCATAAAATCCAGAATAGACATCTGGTTCGATATCGGCATATCCTCTAGTATTCCCAAATCTGCCATAACATCCACAACCGTTCCACTGACTTTACAACGCTGTTTAAAATCATCTCTAGACAAAAATTTTCCCTGTTTTACCCCTTCTACAATTGCTTCCGCCGCCTTATCCCCAAGACCATCAATGGTACTGAAGGATGGCATTAACTTTCCATCAATTATCTGGAATAAATGGGCTTTTGCTGTATACAGGTTAATCGGCATAAATTCAAATCCTCTTGCATACATTTCCTGAACAATACGCATGTCTTTCAACGTATCCTGTTCCTTCTTGCTTAACTCATTGGAACGTTTTTTATAATCTGAAATATAGAATTCCAGACGTTCACGTCCCATACACATAAGCTCATAGTTGAATGCCGATGCACGGATACTAAAGTAAGCACAATAGTAAGCTAATGGATAATATACCTTAAAGTAAGCAATACGGAACGCCATCATGACATAGGCTGCCGCATGGGCTTTCGGGAACATGTATTTAATCTTCTTACAAGACTCAATATACCATTCAGGTACACCAGCATCTGTCATTGCCTTTTCCATATCAGGAGTCAGACCTTTTCCTTTACGAACACTTTCCATGATTTTGAAAGCAAGTCCATTTTCTACACCTGTGTGAATCAGATAGGTCATAATATCATCACGAGTACAGATAGCGGTAGACAGAGTACAGTCACCTTTTGCAATGTAGTACTGGGCATTATTAAGCCAAACGTCCGTACCATGGGAAAGTCCTGAGATACGTACCAAATCTGAAAATGTCTTTGGCTTTGTATCACGTAACATCTGCATAACGAAATCTGTTCCAAACTCAGGAATTCCAAGTGAGCCAAGATCACATCCTCCAAGATCTTCCTTCGTAATATTAAGAGCACTCAAGTTTTCAAATAACGACAATACTTTTTCGTCATCAAGACGAATCTTCTGAGCATCTACATGTGTTAAATCTTCCAAAAGACGTATCATCGTCGGATCATCGTGGCCTAGAATATCAAGTTTTAACAAGTTGTGGTCGATAGAGTGATAATCAAAGTGAGTGGTTATTGTCTTCGTTGTCATATCGTTTGCCGGTCTCTGTACTGGCGTAAAGGAGTAAATCTCTTCCCCAATTGGAAGTACTACGATACCACCAGGATGCTGTCCTGTGGTTCGGCGAACTCCTACACAGCCTTGGGCGATACGCTCCACCTCAGAACGTCGTTTCACAACCTCATGTTCTTCATTATATTTTAAAACAAATCCGTAGGCAGTTTTTTCTGCTAGTGTACCAATTGTTCCAGCTCGGAATGTTTGTCCTTTACCGAAAATAACTTCCGTATAATCATGGGCTTTTGCCTGATATTCTCCTGAAAAGTTAAGGTCGATATCAGGCTCTTTATCTCCATAAAAACCAAGGAATGTTTCGAATGGAATTTCATGACCATCCTTACTTAATGGTTTTCCACAGACCGGACAGTTTTTATCTGGCATATCACATCCAGATTTACCTGCAAATGCTTTTACTTCTGGTGAATCAAAGTCAGAATAAAAACAATTTGTACAATAATAATGGGCAGGTAAGGGATTAACCTCTGTAATACCTGACATAGTTGCCACGAAGGATGAACCTACGGAACCACGGGAACCTACCAGATATCCGTCTTCATTAGACTTCCAAACCAGTTTCTGCGCAATGATATACATAACGGCGAATCCATTTCCAATAATGGAGGTTAGCTCTTTCTCCAATCGCTCTGATACTTGAACTGGAAGATTTGGTCCATACATAGATGTTGCCTTATTATAGCAGATATCACGAAGCTGCTGGTCTGAATTTTCGATAACAGGAGGACATTTATCTGGACGAACAGGTGAAATTTTCTCAATCATATCTGCAATCTTATTGGTATTGTCAATTACGATCTCTTCTGCTTTCTCACGTCCTAGATACATAAATTCTTCCACCATTTCTTCGGTAGTACGAAGGTAAAGTGGCGGCTGATTATCCGCATCTTTAAAACCTTTTCCTGCCATGATAATGCGACGGAATACTTCGTCTTCTGGATCTAAGAAATGCACATCACACGTACCAACAACAAGCTTATTGTATTCCTCCCCTAAAGCAATAATTTTCTTGTTCAGTTCGATTAAATCATCGTTTGACTTAATATCAAACTTATCATCCTCAATCATGAACTGGTTATTGCCAAGAGGCTGAATCTCAAAGTAATCATAAAACTTAGCCAGACGGTCAATTTCTTCTCTTGGTTTTTCACGTAAAATAGCTTGATACAACTCTCCCGCTTCACAGGCACTTCCCAGAATTAATCCTTCTCGATTCTTCTGTAAAAGACTTTTCGGAATACGTGGTCTTCTTTGATAATAGTCAATATGAGACATAGAAACCATTTTATATAAATTAATACGCCCTGTGTCATTCTTTGCTAACAGAATTGCATGATAGGTTGGGAGTTTTTTAATCATTTCAGGTGTCATGACATTCATAGCTTCTAGTTCTTCTAAGGTTGTAACTCCTTTTTCTTCAAGCATCTCAATAAATTTCACAAATATTTCTGCTGTTGCACCTGCATCATCTACAGCTCTATGATGATTTTCCAAGGAAATCCCCAGTTCTTTTGCAACCACGTTCAATTTAAATCTGCTTAAATGTGATAGCAATAATCTGGCAATTCCAACTGTGTCCACAACAGTAAAATCAGTTTCAATGCCAAGAAATTCCGCTTTCTTATTAATAAAACCAACATCAAAGGAGGCATTGTGCGCCACTAGTATTGCATCCCCACAAAACTCTAAGAACTCTGGCAAAATCACATCAATCTTAGGCGAATCCATTACCATTTCATCTGTAATGCTTGTAAGCTGCGTAATATGATATGGAATCGGTATATCTGGGTTGACAAATGTACTATACTTGTCTACAATCTGACCATTTACCACCTTTACTGCACCAATTTCGATAATCTGGTCGTTCACTGGTCCAAACCCTGTTGTCTCGATATCGAATACAACACAGGTATCGTGAATGGATTGTCCCTTCATGTTTTCACAGATTTCCTTTAAATCATCTACTAGGTACGCTTCCATTCCATAGATGATTTTAAAATCTTCTCCACCATGAAGACAGTGATTTGCCTCTGGGAAGGACTGTACCACACCATGATCGGTAATGGCGATGGCAGGATGTCCCCAGCCCATAGCACGTTTTACTAAGTCTTTCACATCTACTACTGCATCCATATCGCTCATCAGCGTATGGGCATGCAATTCCACACGTTTTCTAGGACTTTCATCTTTTCTAGTAACCGTAAAGTCATCAATGGTTTTGATACCCACAATAGAACTAATGGAAATCTCTTTATCATATCGATCAAGAAGTGCCATACCTCTTAGCTTTAAAAAGCTGCCCTTTTTAATCTTACTAGTTACATCTGGTACTTGCTCATTTTTCAAAAAGATTTTACAAGTAATCGTATCCGTAAAGTCTGTTAACCCGAAGATAAGCAAGGTCTTTTCATTACGAAGTTCTCTTGCCTCCACTGTGATAACCTTGCCTCTTACCACAACTTCTCCAATTTCATCCTGAATATCGCTAATCTCCATCACATCTCCATCAAAATTTCTTCCATAGATAACAGATGGATCTTCTGGCAGTTTTGGATGTTTCGCACGATAATTGTATTCTTGTTTCTTTGGCTCTTCCTTTTTCTTTGCTTCCTTTTCTTTCTTAACTGGCTCCTGCTCTTTTTTCATAGACACAGGCCTTGCCATTACGTACTCTTCTTCCTCTACTTCTTTCTTCTTCGGTTCCACATATTCAAAAGTTACGCCAACAGAAAAAGAAAAGCGTTCATGATAAATTTCATCCAGCTTTTCTTTTATATATGCAACACGCTTTTTTACCATAAATGTATCATCCACTGTCAGCTTCACATTCTCTATTGTAAAAGAAATCTCTGCTTCCTTTACAATATTATAATCCAGAATGCTTTCTTCTCTTAGTTCCGCTAACATACTGTCAAAATACATTGGCATTATCTTTTCCGGGGTATACTGTTTGGAAAGCTGATACCGTTCTACAATCCGTACACAACGAATTGCTTCTCCTAATATCTGTTTTCTCAACTCATACTCTGCTTTTCTTCTAACTTGATACGTTAGGATATGGTCGCTTTCGACGAATATCCTAACAGAACATGTGGATTTGCTCATTAAGATTCTCTTGACTTCGACAGTCTCTAATACTTCTCGAATATCATTCTTAACATCTAACTGGTCAAAAGCTTCAAAAAAAAGCATAGCATCCAACCTTTCTATTTATTCCAATGATCTAATTCATACTTCAGTGTATCTAAAAGTTCTGCTTCAGGCACCTTTTTCACAATTTCACCTTTTTTTATTAAAAGGCCTTCCTTGACGCCACCAGCAATACCAATGTCTGCTTCTCTTGCTTCACCTGGCCCATTTACAGCACACCCCATAACTGCAACTTTAATATCTAAATCATAATTTGTTACCATGGATTCAACCTGATTGGCAAGCTGAATTAAATCAATTCTTGTTCTTCCACAAGTTGGGCAAGATACGACCTCAATCCCACCTTGTCTCAGACCTAATGTTTTCAAAATAAGTTTTGCCGATTTTATTTCTTCTACAGGGTCTCCTGTAAGAGAAACTCGAATTGTATTTCCTATTCCTTGTGACAAAATTGCTCCTAGTCCAACAGCCGATTTGATATTCCCAGAATAAACTGTACCTGATTCCGTAATACCAACATGAAGTGGATAATCAGACTCTTTTACAAGCAGTTCATGTGCTTCAATACACATACGTACATCAGAAGACTTAATACTAATGACAAGATTGTCATATCCCATGCCTTCAATAATCTTTACTTTATCAAGGGCACTTTCCACGATACCTTGGGCTGTTACACCACCATATTTTTCAATTAAGCTTTTTTCTAAAGAACCACTATTCACACCTACACGTATTGGAATATTACGTTCTTTCGCAACATCCACAACTGCTTTAATTCTCTCAATAGAACCTATATTGCCTGGATTTATACGGATTTTATCCGCTCCATTTTCCATAGCTAGAATTGCTAAACGGTAATCAAAATGAATATCCGCTACCAATGGAATGGAAATCTCCTTTTTAATCTCTTTTAAAGCATAAGCAGCCTGTTCCGTTGGAACTGCACAACGAATAATATCGCATCCTGCTTTTTCCAGTCGTTTTATCTGTTCCACCGTTGCCTTTACATCCTCAGTCTTTGTGTTTGTCATTGACTGTATTAGAATCGGATTATTGCCACCAATCACTCGATTACCTATGGCTACTACCTTTGTATTTTCTCGAATCATGCTATACTCCAATCTCGTCTAATGAAAAATTCGGCTAAAATCATTAAACATAACAAATACCATTAAAAGCATCAACGCTACAAGTCCAATAAAATGAACCATTCCTTCTTTTTCACGATCGATCGCCTTACCTCTGATTGCTTCAATAAACAAGAATACTAGTCGGCCTCCATCCAAAGCAGGAAGTGGAAGCAAGTTCATGACACCCAAGTTGGCACTTAACAAAATGGTAATATAAAGCATATTCAGAATCACTTGCATCATACCTTCTGACTTGCTTTGTTTATATGTGTCACCAATCATATCTACGATACCAACTGGGCCTGATATATCATCTTTGCTCACCTTGCCAGTAACCATTTGTCCAATACTTTTTACTGTAACTTCAATCCAAAGTTTTACCTCATAAGCGCTATACTTAAGAACCTTTAATGGTCCAACTTTTACTCTTTTATACTGTACATCAAACGGCAATGTTACTTGCCCTTGTGAATTCTTATAATAAGGAGACTCTATGGTAACGGGTTTTCCATCACGAATTACTTTTGCCGTAAAAGAATCTCCAGGACAGCCATTGAATGCCAAATAATAGCTAACTTCTCTGGAAACCCGGATTTTAGAACCGTTAATTTCCTTTACAAGATCTCCAACTTGAATGCCTTCGCCATGTGTATAAAAATCCTTAGCGACAACATCAACAGTAGGTCTATCATAACCCACTTTACCAATAATGAATAAAGCACATAAAAATGCCAAAATAAAGTTGAAAAATGGTCCAGCAAAAATAACGGATATTCTTGCCCACACACCTTTATTGTTAAATGCATTCACATCCTGAACATCTTCATCTTCTCCAAGCATCATACAAGAACCACCAAGAGGAAGCAGTTTCAAAGAATACTTGGTGTGTTCTTTCCAATCAGCTCGGTTCATACAAACATCTGTTGAAGCGAAAATTTTCGCAGATATCCCATTGTCTCCCTTCACAATGGTAAGTAAACGTGGTCCCATACCAACTGAAAACTCTGTAACAGTAACACCATTTTTTCTGGCAAGTGAAAAGTGTCCTAGTTCATGAATGATAATAATGACACTGAACACTAAAAGTGCGATTAAAATTTGCATACTATTCCTCTTCCTTTTTCCATTTTTCTTCTAAATTATGATATGTCTCCTGTTCCACTGAAAGTATCTGTTCCACATTCGGATTGTCAATGAAACTGTGCTTCTTCATAGCATACTCAATACTTTTCACAATTTCAAGATAAGAAATTTTCCTTTTTAGGAACATGGAAACTGCAAGCTCATTGGCTGCATTATAGACAGTCGGTATACTTCCTCCGAGTCTTCCTGCTTCAAATGCAAGCTTTAAGCCACGAAATGTTTCCAAATCTGGCTCTTCAAATGTAATTTGACCAAGCTTGTAAAAATCAAGTCTATCACCTGGCAATGGTCGTCTCTCTGGATAATATAGGGCGTATTGAATTGGCAGCCTCATATCAGGAGTCCCAAGCTGTGCCATTACACCTCCATCTTCAAATTCTACCATTGAATGTATGATGCTTTGTGGCTGTACCACGACTTGAATCTGCGAATACTCTACATCAAACAGCCATTTTGCTTCTATTACTTCAAGTCCCTTGTTTACCATTGTAGAAGAATCAATGGTTATCTTCTGTCCCATAGACCAGTTTGGATGTTTTAAGGCATCCTCTACCTGGATATTCTTTAACTCTTCTAGTTTTTTTCCTCTGAAAGGTCCACCCGATGCTGTTAAGAGAATCTTAGAAACTTTATTCTGTCTTTCTCCATGTAAACACTGGAATATAGCAGAGTGCTCGCTATCAACCGGTAATAGAGACACACCATATTCTTTTGCTAGTGGTACAATAATATGACCTGCAGTTACTAACGTTTCCTTATTCGCAAGAGCAATATCCTTACCTGCTTTAATTGCTTCAATGGTTGGTCTGATACCAATCATCCCTACCACAGCAGTTACTACAACGGAACTTTCCCTTTCTGCTGCGCAAGCAATAAGCCCATCCATACCACTTAGTACTTTTACATCAAGGTGTTTTACTTTTTCCCTTAGTTCTTTTGCCTTCTGCTCTTCCCAGACCGAAACAACCTTTGGACGAAATTCTAAGATTTGTTCTTCCAATCGTGTAATATTGGAACCAGCAGCCAAGGCAACTACCTCTAAATCTTTATTATTTCTTACCACATCCAAAGTCTGTGTTCCGATTGATCCAGTTGAACCTAAAATTGCTATTTTCTTCATAACGTTCTCCATTTTGTTTCTCTAAATAAATAATACTACTAGTAAGTATACGATTGGCGCAGTAAATAAAATACTATCAAATCGATCCATAATTCCACCATGACCTGGAATTAATTTCCCATAATCTTTTATGTCATGGTTTCGCTTCACTGCAGATGCTGCCAAATCACCAAATTGTGCAATAATTGAGCCACAACAACCTATGGCAGCAAACAGTAACTGAGGATTCGTAAAGTCCCCTATTAATTTATCTTTTAAAATGGTTGCATACAAGAAGCCTAACAATCCTGCCCCAATGACTCCGCCTACGCATCCCTCAATCGTCTTTTTCGGACTGAGTTTTGAAGGCAGCTTATGCTTACCAATCAACATTCCAACGCAATATGCGCATGTATCCGACCCCCATGCTGCAATGAAGATTAACCATACGGTTAAAGCTCCTGAAGGTTTAATACGTACCTGATAAATATAAGACAATAGTACTGTTACGTATACAAAGCCTAACAATGCCAGACTTACCTGCTCTGTAACAAATTTAGGATACATAACAACATATACGGCTAATATTGCAATAAGAAACATAACCGTAAATATCATAATATAGTCTGTTAACTGATAAAATAATAAAATCTCGTATCCTATACTGGCAACATACCCTAAAAAAGCTAGTGGTGTTTTATTCAGTTTCACCGCACGATATAACTCAAACTGTCCTATTAATGAAATAGCAGCTATGAATAGAAGTAATACATTGCCTCCTGTAATAATGGTTGCTAACATAATTGCCAACAATACAATTCCACTTATTAATCTAGTTACAAACATACCTACCTCCTATACTCCGCCAAAGCGTCGGTCTCTTTTATTATAGAATGCAATTGCCTTTTCTAAGTCTTCTTTCGTGAAGTCAGGCCACAGCACATCAGTGAAATAGAACTCAGAATAAGCAAGCTGCCACAACAAGTAATTGGAAATTCTCTGTTCTCCACTTGTTCGAATCATAAGATCTGGATCTGGTATATCCGCTGTGTCCAGGTAAGAACAAATCTTATCTTGATCGATGTCCTCGACTTTTAAAGTTCCCTCTTTGACCTGCTGTGCTATGTTTCGTACTGCACGAGTTATTTCATCACGTCCTCCATAATTAAGAGCAACTTGAAAATTCAAACCTTTATTATTCTTTGATTGTTCTTCCAAATTTTCAATAGCCTTTACGATATCGTCTTTTAAACCGCTTCTATCCCCTATGACACGCACGCGCATATCATTCTTTTTACTTATTTCTAAACAGTTTTTCAAATAATCACGAAGTAATTTCATAATTGCATTTATTTCATCTTCTGGTCTCTTCCAGTTCTCTGTTGAAAATGCATAAACAGTTAAATACTTAATGCCCATTCTCCACGCTTCTTCGCAGATTTTTTCAACTGTTTTGGCCCCTTGTACATGACCGTACTTTCTAGGCATGAGCCTCTTCTTTGCCCATCTTCCATTACCATCTAAAATAATCGCAACATGTTTTGGAATCGTAAGTCCTTCCATCTTCTACCTCCGGTTAAACAGAAATATGCTTAACATACTTCCCTAAAATACAACAAAGACGCATTTTGTTACCAAAACACGTCCTTTTGTTTTGCGATAGTTTCAAGCAAGCTTCTACAAGCGTTGCGTCTTGCAACCACGCTAACACTAATACATCCTCTTATACTGTAAGGATTTCTTTTGATTTTGCTTCGATAGCTTTATCCACTTCGTCTACATATTTATCTGTCAATTTTTGAACTTTATCTTCATATGATTTGCATTCATCATCTGTGATTTCATTAGCTTTATTGGCTTTTTTAAAGGAATCGTTTGCATCACGACGTACGTTACGAAGCGCAACTTTTGCATTTTCGCCCTTTTTCTTTACGTCTTTTACTAATTCCTTTCTTCTTTCCTCAGTTAACTCAGGAAAAACTAGACGAATGTTTTTACCATCGTTACTTGGTGTTAAACCAAGGTCAGAAGCTAGAATTGCTTTTTCAATTTCTTTAATAAGACTTGCTTCCCATGGCTGAATCTGAATCACACGAGCTTCTGGAACTGTAATATTGGCAACAGATTGTAAACCAGATGGCTGTCCATAATAATCAACTTTAAGTTTATCTAAAATATGTGGATTTGCTCTTCCTGCACGGATTGTAACATATTCATCATTTAATGTCTGTAACGTTTTTTTCATTTTTCCTTCAAATTGTTCTAATTTTGCATCCATTTTCTAATTCCTCCTGAAACTAAACGGTAACTCTTGTTCCGTTAAATGTACCATATAAGGTATTTACAATACTATCTTTATCATTTAAAGCAAACACTAGTAATGGAACCTTATTCTCCATGCACATAATGGTTGCAGTTAAATCTATTACTTGAAGTTTTTTATCCAATACTTCCTGAATGGATACTTCATCATAACGTTTTGCGTTGGCATTCACTTTCGGATCACTATCATACACACCATCAATCGCTTTTGCAAGTAGAATTGCATCTGCCTCCATCTCAATTGCACGTAAGGCAACGCCTGTGTCAGTTGAGAAATAAGGGTGTCCTGTTCCACCTGCAAAGAAAACTGCTTTTCCACTCTTAAATGCCTCATTGGCGGCATCTTTAGAAAATAAAGCTGTCATACTGCCACAAGCAAACGGTGTAAAAATCTCTGTCTCTAAACCAACGGAACGAAAAATCTCTGAGGTGTAAATACAATTCATAACAGTGGCAAGCATTCCTATTTGATCGGCTTTTGTTCTGTCAATCGTCTCACTTGTTCTGCCTCTCCAGAAATTACCACCACCGATTACAATACCAACTTCCATTCCTTTATCAGCAACTGCTTTTACTTGTTTTGCTACTTCTACACAAGTAGCTTCGTCAAAACCATGTTTTTTCTCACCGGCTAAAGCCTCTCCACTGAGTTTTAATAGTACTCTTTTATAGTCTGCCATCTTCAAAACTCCTAACTTACTAATTTTTAGTCATAAATATTTAAGTATTACCTCTTTCATGTACTCTTTTATCATCCATGTGTCTACTGATTAACTGGCTGTCTTAAATGTTACTTATTCTCCACCTTGACGTGCTGAACCAATGGGGTATCACCGTCTATTGGCAAAATATCAACCTTCATTTTCTTTAGCTTTTTTAATAAGTCCGGAAGCATCTCTACGGTCTTATCTTTTTCTGAAGCATCATGCATTAATACAACGGATGTGTTATGTATCTCAACATCCTTTAATACATTATTGATCATTTGCTTTTTTGTCAAGTCTTTTCCAGTGGCATCCCCACTCATTGCATTCCAGTCAAAATAGACAGAACCACGTTTTGTTAATCCACTTGCTAATGATTTCATGGATACTTTACTTATTGTATTACTTGTGCCACCTGGAAAACGATAATAAACAGGTCGTACCCCTGTTACATCATACAATAATTTTTTTATCTTTCTATAATCCTGGAAAAATGCTTTCTTAGATTCATATATCTCATTATATTTGTGAGAATAGGAATGCATACCCAAAGTGTGTCCTTCCTCCACGATGCGTTTGTACATCGACTTGGAAAAATCATCTTCTTTTCCTATAACAAAAAAGGTAGCATGAACATCATACTCTTTTAAAATATCTAATACTTTTTCTGTATTTTTACTAGGTCCATCATCAAATGTCAAATAAACCCTCTTATTCACATTATCTTTTTTGCTCGTCTGGTGCTGTTTATCTGTCTGCTTATCAACCTTGTCCTTCTTGTCCTTCTTACTCACCTTAGAACCAGACTGCTCTTTATCTAATTCAGCATGCCCTGCTTCATTTTCTGCCCCCTGCACCATAACAGCCTTATCTTTCGGTCCTTGGACTCTACGGTTAAAACAGATTCCTATTATAAAGCAGATGTTAAGTATGAAGAAAAAACCTCCTAAAACAGCCCATCTCTTTATAACACTATTTTTTTTCTTATTGCCATTTTGTGAAAAACTGTAGCCACCTTCGATGATTTTTTTTGTGTCGTCTTGTGACTTTCTCATTAAACCATCCTCTCTTCACACTATTAAACATTCTATCACACTTTTATTTATTTTCCAAATGAATTATGATCATTTTCTTAAAAATACTTTTCCCATATTGCATTCCTTTTTCATTTTGCTATAATGTAAAGCGAATCTGAAAGTAGGAGCGTAAGTATATGAAACATACAATAAATTTTAAGAAAGTATATCAGAATGTCGTATTCCAATATGCCATTCTTTCGCTTGTTATTAACATAATACTGGAGATTATGAACCGACGTTCCTTATTAGGAAGTTTTCGATTCATGTTCCGCTCTCCAATTGTATTTATGTATAATACAATCATCGTATTTTTGACGCTATCACTTGGACTTTTAATGAAAAGAAGGATATTTGCCACCACCGTTATATCGTTAATATGGATGGTTTTAGGTACGACTAACTGTATTATCCTTGGATTTCGTTCCACACCGTTTTCAGCAATCGATACGATTATGATAAAGAATGCACTGGAATTATTTAATTTATACTTCACACCATTGGAATTTATACTTCTTGTCGCAGGATTTATTTTCGCTATTTTGGCATTAGTCGTATTATGGCGCAAAGCACCTGTTCGCGCGAAGAGAAATAACTTTATAAAGTATGCAATTATGATTGTCGTATTATTTGCAGCTGAGCTGTTATTCACTCACATTAATATAAACGCTAAAATTTTAAGTTCTAATTTTGAAAATCTGTCTTATGCTTATAAAAATTATGGGTTTGCTTACTGTTTCACGAACAGTATTGTAGACGTTGGAATTTCAAAACCTTCTAATTATAGCGAAAAGACTGTGAATGAAATTACAGAACCAATGATTACTGGCAAAGAAAACAGCGAAACAGACAAGACACAAAAGAAAGATAAAAAGCCAAATGTAATCTTTATACAGCTCGAATCCTTCTTTGATGTGAATTATGTAAATGATGTTACATTTTCAGAGAATCCGATTCCTTACTTTACGAATCTAAAAGAAAACTACACTAGTGGTTTTCTGAAAGTTCCTTCAGTAGGTGCTGGTACTGCCAATACAGAATTCGAAGTATTAACTGGAATGAGCACAGCGTTTTTCGGTGCTGGTGAGTATCCATTTAAAACTATATTAACAAAGAAAACTTGTGAAAGCATGGCTTATTTATTCTCGTCACAAAATTACGCCACCCATGCAATTCACAACAATGATGGAACATTTTACAGCAGAAACAAAGTATATGCGAATCTAGGATTTGATACGTTTACTCCAATGGAATATATGTATAATTTAGAAAAGAATCCTAGGGGCTGGGCCAAAGATAATATTCTGCCAGAAGAAATATTTAAATGTATTGATTCTACAGAGGAAAGTGATTTCGTCTTCACTGTAAGTGTGCAAGGACATGGCCGTTATCCATCCGAACAGATTGATCCAACACAGACAATTACAATTAGTGGAAATAACCACAAAAAGACTTCATTTGAATATTATGCAAATCAAATTCATGAAATGGATCAGATGATCGGCAATCTAATTGATCAGATAGAAGAAAGTGAAGAACCTACTGTATTAGTTCTTTACGGAGATCATCTTCCAACACTTGGTTTAGATGAGTCTCGTCTTGAAAATGCCAATATGTACGAGACTGAATATGTGATTTGGGATAATATCGGACTTAAGAAGCAAGATGAAGATTTGTATTCTTACCAGTTAAGCACAAAAGTGTTTGAAGAATTAAAACAGCCCCTTGGTATCATGCAAGAATTTCATAAAGAGTATGCAAATAAGGATAAGGATCTTTACCATAAGGATATGGAATTACTTGAATACGATTTACTTTACGGAAATCAGTACACTTATTCTAACGGTTTAACCGCTTACGAACCAGCCAACATGCAGATGGGTATTGATAAAATCAGCCTTTCTTCTATTAAAAAAGAAGCGAATACGGAAAAAACTTATATTGTAACCGGCAAGAATTTTAATCAGTATACAACTATATTCATAAACGATAAACAGGTAAGCACAGAGTTTATAGATGAACATCAAGTAAAAGTTAAGGATGTATCCTTAACCGACGGAGACAGGGTATCATCTGCTCAAGTTGGAGATGACCATATTCCGTTAGCATTTACTAATGAACTGCTCGTGCAAAGCTAATAAATATTATATTTTCCGACATTTTTGCAAACAATGCAATTTATGCAGCACCTAAATATCAGGTGCTGTATTTTTTATTTTATTTTTCCTGTGTAAATAGAAAAAATGAAGGATTGATAATTATTTCTTTCATTTATAGCCCGAAATGGTTTATATTACCATGCGTATTTGCAGTTTTTTTATAGATTTCTTTCTTTTATTCTGTTATGATATTTCCAGCACAATCGGGAGGTACTTATTATGAAAAAGAGAAAAATATCCTTTTCAATGACAATTTTATTATCGTTACTGCTTGGTGTAATAGCAGGTCTCATCCTTCAAAATCATGCTAACATAGCAACAACATATATCCAGCCAGTTGGTACAGTATTTCTAAATCTGCTAAAAATGATTGTTGTACCAGTTGTTCTGTTCTCGATTATCCAAGGTATCATTTCCTTAAAGGATATCAAAAAAGTTGGTTCCATCGGACTTAAGACTGTACTATTTTACTTAGGAACCACTGCATTAGCAGTATTTATAGGCATATTCTTTGCCAACATAACATCTGTAGGAAATGGTTATGTATTAGACAGAACTGCTCTTTCCACTGTGGGAACAGCAGAATCTATCTCTTTTATAGATACACTTGTCAACATGTTTCCTTCTAACTGGGTGGCGCCACTAGTGAATGCTTCCATGCTGCAAGTTATTGTACTTGCACTATTCTTTGGTTTTGGAATCATCCAGGTTGGCGAAAAAGGTAAACCAGTTGCTGATATGGTAGACAGTTTTGCAAGTGTATCCGCAGCTGTTATGGAAAACATTTTAAAGTTATCACCTGTGGGTGTCTTCGCTTTAATTACACCTGTTATTGCAACCAATGGACCAAGTGTTCTATTACCACTGTTAAAACTAATCTTTGTAGTGTATCTTGCAAGTGTCGTTCATATGGTTTTCGTCTACTCTACATGTGTTCGTGTCGTTGGAGGCATAAAACCTGCTACATTTTTCAAGGAAATGTTACCAGCCATGTTATTCGCTTTCTCAAGTGCAAGTTCCATTGGAACACTTCCTATCAATATGGAATGTACAAAGAAATTAGGTGCAAGAAAGGATGTCAGAAGTTTCGTGTTGCCGTTAGGTGCTACCATCAATATGGACGGAACCTGTATCTACCAAGGCGTATGTGCAATCTTTATAGCTCAAATCTTCGGAATCGATCTTGCTATTTCACAGCAGCTTATGATCGTGTTAACTGCTACCCTCGCTTCTGTGGGAACTGCTGGTGTTCCTGGCGCTGGCGTTATCATGCTCACTATGGTATTACAAAGCGCAGGACTTCCACTAGAAGGAATCGCCCTTATTACTGGTGTGGATCGTATTCTAGATATGGCTAGAACCACTGTTAATATTACAGGAGACGCTGCCTGTACATTATGTATCAGCTATTTAGAAGAAAAGAAAGAACGAAGTAACAATCCAGATGATTATGATGATACGACTGTGTATGAAGGTTAGGTTGTAAATAGAGGCAGAATTCGTTGCTTAACAAACGAATTCTGCCTCTTCTTTCATCCAGTTATAAAGCTGTTTTCATTTATGATGTAATTCGCTTTATCCTTTCCTTCACTTCTTCGTCTTGCGTCAAATCATAAACCATCAAATAGCATTCTGCCGCTTCTTGTAAGTGCCCTTTTTTCTCTTCACTTTTTCCAACTTCATACAAAAGTCCCAATGTGTTAGAAGGTGCCGCAACTGGTATCTGCACCCCACTTATCAACTTCTGAAGCTCATAAACATTGTACTTTGTTCGCTGTCTTTCCAACGCATTCTCAAGATACCCCAGTTCACTTTCCGCATTATCCGTCCGAAAAAACAGATTACTGTATTCATATAACGCTTCTGCTATCTTTGGCTCATAGGTCTCTACATAATAGAAGCCAAGATTTCGGTAAAAGCGTGCCATAGTCGCACGACTACACAGATACGGATAAAGAGAAAGTGTATTATTCAGTACCTCTGGCAGCTTTCCTTGCTTTTTCTCTAGCTCAATCTTTGCAAATTTAGCATCCAAATCTACAGGATTCCATCGCTCTGCTTTCTGGTAGGCATCATAAGCTTTTTCCAATTTTCCATCCTCTACAAATTTATTTCCAAGCTCTAAATACCAAAGATTCATAGGTTCTTCCGCTAATTTAAAATCTGAATCCTTCTGATAAAACTGGTATAAGTATAGTTCCATTATATGATTAAAACTAAAACACTTCTCTGTTTGATATTTAAGTTCCAGTTCCGTTAACTGTTCTTCTAAATGCTTCACTACTAATCCCTCCAGCAATCTTTCACAACTATATTCCTTATTACAAAACAAAGAGGCAATTGCACACGATACTGATTCTTTACGCGTACAAACACCTCTTATAATACCTGCAAAATTTCTTTATATCTCAAAATCATACGTTACTTTGTTTTTGCCAGTCTTTTTAGAGGTGTACAAGCACTCATCGGCACTTTTTAATGGATCTGCTGTATTCACAATACTTGATACACCCACACTAATAGAAATATGTGTTCCATTTTCCCACGCCAGCTCATCTACACATCTTCGAATACGTTCTGCCAAGTCTATAACCTCTGTTTTAGTCTTCAGTTCACAAAGCACAACAAATTCTTCTCCTCCATAACGAAAAAACATAGATGTCCTTGGAAGTTCATCTGTAATATTATGAGAAATACGCTCTAACACCATGTCTCCAAAACGATGTCCATATACATCATTACATAGCTTAAAATTATCAATATCAAACATAATGACATAAAATTCCTGTTTCTTTTTCATTAGTGTTCGATACACGACACGAAGTTTAGCTCGATTATAGGTTCCAGTTAAAAAGTCTATCTGACTCTTTTTACGAATTTCTATGGACATTACTAAAATAACCGTAAGAATGATAAAGAAAACAGCAACGCCCCCATAAATTTTCAAACGATTCAATCTTTGTCTAGATTGAATTTTCACATTTTCGGCGTTAATGTTATAAGAATCCAATAAGATTTTAGCACTTTCATCGTTTACTCGTGTTATTTCTCCGCGATACAAATCTAACAATCCATCATGATATTCTTTTATAAAGTCCGTATCTTCATATCCATACAATTGAGCCACTTTTGTAAATTTATCAATATATCTCAATTTCATCGAGGTATACATATACTTATCGCAATACTCCAAAAAGTGCTCAAAACATTCTTGTGCTTTATCTATTTTTCCTTCACTAAGCAAAACATAACTTGATGCCTCATAGTAAGGAAATGCAAAAGTAACAGTGTGCAGAATATTTTTTTTCAGACTTTCATCATCAATCTCATTCAGTAGTCTTTTACTTTCCTTTACATCTCCAAGTCCATGATACGCAAGTGCTTTACTTATTTTTAGACTCAACAGACAGTCTTTAAAATACTCTTGTTTTACCTTTTCTAATTTTGATTCTGCTAACTGTATTGCTTCAAGAGCCTGATCATAATTCCCTCTTTGGGACATACTTTCTGCAAGATTCGTATAAATGTAGATATGATAAATGGTTTCTTCTTCCTCTGTGAGCTTTATATCCAACGCATTCTCCAAGATAGATTCTGCCATATCGTAGGAAGTACCACTAATTAAAGTTGCACTGAGATTTACTGACATTTGTATCATTGCGGCATTGGCATTTTCTTTCTGATAATAGTAAATTGCTTTACACATATACAAAATATTTTCGTATCGCTGGTTTTTTAGCCCATACATAATTGACAATAAGTTACAAGCGTAACCTTTATTCATATTATTTAAAGTCAGATTGTCTAGATACGCACTTAAACACTCTATCTCCTGTTCAAAGTTTTTATCGGTCATTGTAACAGTTTCTGCATATTCTTCAAATTCGCTATTCACATTTCGATTTAAGAACATACTAATAAAAAGTCCACTGAAGAAAATAACCATACTCAGTACGACTATAATTATAATTACCTTCTTTAACTTAGCCTGTTGTTTATCTTTCTTGTTTTCATGTTGTAAAATTTGTTTTCTCATTGTCTTTTGTAGGAAATCTCTTTCTCAAGTATGCAAATATTATAAGTCATTCTGCATAATATCTCAACACCGACTATTTACCATTTTGTACCACAAAAGGATTATTGAAAATATCCCTGTTCTATGGCATACCGAATAATTAAATCAGCTCCTGCCATTCCCATAGCGAATACTGTCATTACAATAACTAGGAAAATTGCACCTGTATCATAAATTACCTCTTCTCTTCTTCTAGATGCATAGAGTAATTCAAGGCCAAGTAAAATAAAAATACAAGGCCAAAACTGAAAGATAACCAAATAACTTACTACTGGAACAAATAAATGGAGTAAAAACAGTGCTCCAAAAAGAACTAGAAGTATTCCTACTGTAAACGTTCCTACTCTACGCATTTTTACACTCTTCGTTTCGCCCATTTTTCTGTTCCTCCTCAATAAGATATACATTCTCTTCTTCTGACTGCTCACTATCTTGCTGTACTACATCCTGTTGCATTGTAACTTGCTTTTCTGTTTCCTGCTTCTTTGTATCTGTCTGACTTGTTTCATAAAACAATTCTCTTTTTTTACCACGAATCAGAAACAGCCCCGCGAATACAATTACGACACCCAATACAATGCGAGTAAAAATATCCTCCATGCTCCAGAAAAGATTTTGAAATCTAACAGGTGCAATCCAACATACTACTCGGAAGAAACTTTTCCACACAAGATATACTCCTATACCGATCAAAACATATGCAATTGCTTTTTGATTGGCAATGACATTTTTGATTTCCTCTGTTTTAATCTGATCTAGGTTAAGCAGATATTCATCTTTCATTTCATCAAATTCAAACTGGTCCATCTTTGCCACATTTCTTGCATGAAAGAAACTATAAAACCATGCAAGAGCTGCTATAAATATTAATGGTCCAATATTCAAAATTGCTGTTACAAAAACAATTGCCATAAAAATACTCATAAGGCTTAATCCCATTTTCATAAAGCCCATATACATTTCTGCCGCTCCAGGAATGAATGAGAAGCAAAATGTCCAAAATCTACTTTTCTTTTTCTGTTTCATACTTATATTCCTCCTTGCCTATTACCTTATTTGAAAAATCCAACAGTCCTTTACTAATAAGATTAGACCTGTTTTCCAATTTTTTTGAAAATGTTTCTGACTGTATCTGTTCCTTAGATGCAACACTCGGCATTTCTCTAAACTGAGCTGGTGCCAGCAGCAGGACCGCTACCGCTGCTGCTGTTGCAAGAGCAACTTTAAAACTAAAAGTTAAGAACTGTATCTTGGCAGAATGTGCACTCCGTACAACATTTTCTTTTCTCACCCTTTGAAGAATTTCATGCTTCATATAAAATGGCGCCTGTATCATTTCATGTTCTTCTACGTCCCTAATAAGCTGCATCAATTCTTCATCATTTAAATACTCTTTTTCGTTCATACTCTGCCACACTCCTCTCCAAATACCTTTCTTAACATTCCTCTTGCACGATAAATCTGTGTCTGAATCGTTTTTACATTTTTTCTCTTCGCAATCGCAATCTCATCCGCTCTCTTTTCTTCGCAGAAATACAAGGTTGCAATTTCATCATATGGTGGTTTTAATTGTCTGCATTCTTCTAGCAGCCGACTCTTTACTTCCTTTTCTAAGTATTCTGATTCTGGTGTTTCACATCTTGTCGTTTCCAGCTCTGTTCCTACTTCTTCTGTTGGAATTGCCCTTCTGCCAGCCTGTTTCTGATAATCAATACATTTGTTTGTGGCAATGCGGCAAATCCATGCTTTTTCATTTCCTCCTTGAAATGAATCCGGGTGTTGAAAGGCAGATAAAAAAGTTTCTTGGGTTAAATCCTCTGCAATAAAATAATCTTTCGTAAGCTTGTAGCATATTGAAAAGACTAAGTTCTGGTACTTATTAATCAGCTCTTCCATATACTTTTCCGAATTTATTTTATCCACCTCCCACTTTCCTTTTTGAATGCATTCATATACTATAACGAGATACCTTTACATTTGTCTTCAACTTTTTTTGATTTTCTTATAAATTTTTTGCTTATATTCAACCGAGAAATTCCTCTAGTTTGCTTACACACCTTTCCAAGATACTATCATATTCTTTTTTGCGCCTTTTTACTACTTTCAGATTCTGAAACAATATGCTGTTTAGTCGACTAAGTAATTGCCCTGTGGCATAGAGCGTTGCACTCCCAAATTCTTCGAAAATATCTGCAAGCCATTCTGCTTGCTTATAATATATCATGTTGCTACACTGCGCTTCGACTAATAATGAGGTATTTTGCCCTATTTGATTAACTAATTCCTGAAACATCTCCCAAGTATCCTCTTCACTTTGGAAATTGTCGCAGCAGCACGAGTTAATTTTATGAAATAAGAAATCCATCTTTTCCTGTTCGCTTGAAATCTGTTCCATTAAGTCATATTTTCCGTTTTGTAAATAGTTTCCATGAATCTTTTCTATTTTCTCAAAATTCATTTTCTCCCCTCCTATCAACTGTTTAAAAACATAACAATATTTACAAAAATCTCTTAATCAAAAAAAAGCACTAAAATGAAGGCATTCGTTCCTTCGAATTTTAGTGCTTTCCTTTGCTTTTAATATCGGAATATAAAACCCAAATCCTTAGATTAACTTACTGAATTCAGACATTGGCATTGGCTTATAAAAGTAATATCCTTGCGCAAAGTCACAATTTTCATCGGTTATATAATTCACTTGTTCAGAAGTCTCAATTCCTTCGCAAACAATTGAAAAATCTAAGCTTTTTGTCAAATTAACAATGGCTGAAATAATAGTTCTGTTTCTTTCATCAAGCGGCGTATTCATAAAAAATTTTCCATCAATCTTAATAATGTCAAGAGGTAAATTTGACATTATATTTAAAGTCGAATAGCCTGTACCAAAGTCATCCATTGAGATTAAGAATCCCATATCACGTATTTTGGATATCATAGAAATCATACGATCTACTTTGTCAAAAAATACACTCTCTGTTATCTCAACTTCAATTAAATTATGTGGTATTCCATAAGAATCAACTAAGGATTCAAAGAACTTCGGAAACTCATCATCAAGTAAATGTAACCTAGATACATTGATAGAAATTACCGGAACATCCTTCCCTTCATCCAGCCATGTTCGAATCTGTCTAAACAGTACATTGTAAACCTCATGGTCAATTTCAATTACCATTCCATTTTTTTCAGCAAGAGGAATAAAACGACCAGGTGGTACAATCGTTCCATCCGGTTTTATCCAACGTACCAATGCCTCTCCTCCGCCAATTTTTTTCGACTCCAACGAAACTTTAGGCTGAATGTAAACTTGAAACTGATCTGATTTTAGAGCATCCAGAATATCCCGTTCAAGCTGTAATTCTTCCATCTCCTGACGTTCATACTCACGAGTGTAAATAAAAAATGAGTGATCTCCAGTAAATTGCTGATATGCTTTCTTTCGCGCCTTATTCGCTTTGTCCAAAACCGCACTAAGAGAATAATCTTCTTCGGTAATTTTATACATACCACAGATACAATACATATTCATAGTCGGATAAATAGTACGGAGGAAAATCTCCGTTGTCCTGCACATTAGATAAGTACGCTCCTTCAAATGCTCCGGATCCTTATCTTCCACCATAAGGATAAAGTCATCTCCCTTAATTCGACAGATTAATTCATGTTCCGAAAGGACATCTAGGAAACGGTTCGCAAGCAGTTTAATTACCATATCACCAATTTCAAAACCAAACTCATCATTAATTCTTGCAAAATCTTTTATTCCAAAATACAGAATCGAATAATTACGTTCTGTATTGGATAACTTTTTAATGGCTTCTGCATAAAATTTATCATATGAAAGTGTTCCTGTAAGCTGATCCGTTGAACGAACTCGCTCTAAAAATGCTGTAACATCTGTCCAGCATAATAAATACTGTTTCTTTTTATTTTCCTTTTGAATGACAGAAACACTTGTAGTAAACCAAGTTTCAAATTCCTCGCTATACAGCTCTGTAGCAAAATGCTTCATATTATTCGTAAGCCCCGCAATTGGACAATTCGGACACGCTTGCTTTTGATTCATTACTGCTTCATAACATTTCTTACCAACGGCTATGTTAGGAAATAATTCACTTGCATAGTTACTTACGTAAAGTAATTCATAAGAATTCGAATCAATTACATAAAACGTTAACTTTTGACTATCTAAAGCATAACCTGTATACAATAATTCATCTGCCAATTCGCTCTTTGTATTCAGCTTTAACAGATAGCTAGATATCATTTTAGAAATACAAGATAACGTGGATATCTGACTCGGCGTCCAATGACCTTCTCTTGGCAACATTCCCGCACTATTTGTCTGCAACTTTTCATACGTTATTACACCAAGCAGTTCTTCTCCATCCAAAATTGGAAACTGTACAAAGCATCTTCCTTGCATCTGCTTTCCTACTGACTCTTTCTTTCCCTCTTTATCTAACTCTTCGTTGCTCACATAAAACTTCAAACCATAAAATCTCTCTTCTACCGTACTCCAGTTTTGTGTGAAAAAGGTTTCAAGCTCCTGCTCAATAGGTTCTGTTTTTTCTTCCTTAGTCCAAAATTTCGACACTTTCCCTATTTTCGTTTTATTATCATACTCTACAATGGATACACGAAACAAATCATAATAGATTCCTACTTCCTGCATGATATTGTATATTGCCGCCCCAATATCATCTGTCGTACTAATCATTTCAAAAGAGTAGTCAAATAATTTTGTCTCTATATCCTCCATATTCTTGTAGATAATCTCATTATAGGCTTCACGTCTTTCCCCTTTGTTCTTACGAATCTGGTATTTTCGCTTTTTATCATAAGCACAGAACACATTCTTACCCTTTCGTTTAGCGTGGTATAACGCAAGATCCGCACTACGATAAAGGGCATCATAACTTTGTGCATCTTTTGGATACACTGACATACCAACACTTACCGTAATCACCTGCTGATTTTCCATCTGCAGATTGCTGCCACGTGTAACAATTTTCTGTGCAATTCGTTTTGCTTCTGCATAAGATCGTATATTGGGTACAAACACCAAAAATTCATCTCCACCTACTCGTCCAACAATATCACGAACCGTAAACGAACCAAGAATCCTACTGGCAAATTGAACAAGGATATTATCTCCGCACAGATGTCCCCATGTATCATTTACCTGCTTAAAATTATCTATGTCAATTAAATAAAAACCGTGCATGGTCTTTTCGTTATCATGCCCATTTAAATAGTCTTCGATTAAACTTCTAGTATGTACTTTATTGTTTAGTTTCGTTAAGCTATCTAAATTTGCCTTTCTTTCTAAATCTTCCTTCTCCCTTTTTTCTTTTGTTACATCAATTGTTTTACCAACAACTTTCTTTGGTTTTCCATCTTCCCCATAATATGTAGAACCAGTGTAACGTAACCAAGTAAATTCAGAATTATCTGTAACTGCTCTTAAATCATATTGAAAACTAGGCACACCACTATCCATACTATTACAATATGCTTTAAAAACATCAAGATCTTCAGGATGTATAAGTCCCCATCCTAATACAGTTTCTTGATAATTAGGAATAATAAGATTTTCATGTTCCCATATTCCATGCAATTTTTTGCTCTGATTTAAACACTTTGTCTCAATGTCATACTCCCATAATCCGCAATCGGTACAATCAGCCAAAATAGAATATTTGATTTTACTTAGTTCAAGTTCATGTTCTAACTCTCGAATCCGTTTGTTCAAACGCAATTCTTCATCTGAATCTTGCATCATCTATTCCCCCTACGTAAATATTGGCATGTAACTCATCTGAATTAATACTATTATACGATAAAAACAGGACAAAGAAAACATTTTTGTGTTAATTCATTAAACTTATTCTTGTTTTATACAATTTACACTGTAAAAATTCAAGGCATTTTCAAATTCATATAAAGTTATTGCTGTTTTTATTCCTTTTATTTACTCTGATAACTTTTCGCACATAACGAAACATTATGTAATTTTCATATATCTTGTATATGAAAAGAATCTGGGATTTTCTAGCATAGCGTTTGAAGAAAATTTGCCCTCAAAACAAGTAAAGCATGAATACTGACCTTGTAATCAGACCATGCTTTTTTACTTTATTCTAGTTAGTTTTGAAACATAATCAAAATTCGATTGCTTAACATCTATTATCTTCATGTTCATCGCCTCCATTACATTATATGGAGCGAAGTTCTTATAGTGCAATCACCTTTCCTGCATGGTAGGAATAGTTGCCCACCTTTTCAAGAAGCTCTTTACGACTCTTTCGTTTATCCCCTTTTTTCATAACATACTTTTCGTAATACGGCATAATGTCTTGATATTCTTTTACTGCCTTACGAATATACTGGTGAAATACATACCAGTCTTCCACTGTATAGGAATACATATTGTTATTAATAAACAGAGGTCCTAATATTGCATGTCCAGCAAGCAGCTTTTCTGCTCTGGTCCATAAACGTTCC